>NZ_JBHZEJ010000097.1:0-25471 GCF_042756365.1 Streptomyces sp. NPDC059092 | reverse complement strand
TACGGGCCCTCACACCACGGTGTGAGGGCCCGTAGCGCCGTCCGGGAGTTCCCCGTGGCCCCGTGCCCCCCGTACCTCCCGAGCCGGCAGCCGCTTCGTTACGAATCGGCTGTCCACGGCCTCTTACGCGCCGGGCGGTCGGCCTCTACCCTGAGCGCAGATTCGTAGTTACTCACCGGTTTAGTTACTCGCCAGTCGCAGCATTAGTTACTCGTCAGTCACAACTCAGTCAGCACGTCGGCAGCGCTGCCGCGGGCCCGGAGGATGCCGTGAGCGACACTCAGAACTTGATCGAGAACCGGCCGCCCTCCGTGGCGACGCTCTTCGTTGAGCGTGTGGCGGCGACGCCGGACGCGGAGGCCTACCGTTACCCCGTACCGGCCGCCGGCCAGGGCCCCGACGAGTGGCGCTCGCTGAGCTGGGCCGAGGCGTCGAAGCGGGTGTACGCCGTGGCCTCCGGGCTGATCGCACTCGGCGTGCGGCCCGAGGAGCGGGTCGCGCTCGCCTCCGCCACCCGGGTCGAGTGGATCCTCGCCGACCTCGGGGTGATGTGCGCGGGCGCCGCGACCACCACGGTCTACCCCTCGACCAACACCGAGGAGTCCGCGTACATCCTCTCCGACTCGGAGAGCCGGGTGCTGATCGCGGAGGACGCCGCCCAGCTCGCCAAGGTGCGCGAGCGCCGTGCGGAGCTGCCGCACCTCGCCCACGTCGTGGTGATCGAAGAGGCCGACGCGGAGCCCGCCGAGGGCGACCCGGAGGGATGGGTGCTCTCGCTCGCCGATCTGGAGGTACGCGGCGCCGCGTACCTGGCCGAGCACCCCAAGGCGGTCGAGGAGCGGACCGAGGCGATCACGGCGGAACAGCTCGCCACCCTCATCTACACCTCGGGCACCACGGGCCGCCCCAAGGGCGTACGGCTGCGGCACGACAGTTGGTCGTACATGGCCAAGGCGATCGCCGCCACCGGCCTGATCCACGCGGACGACGTGCAGTACCTGTGGCTGCCGCTCGCCCACGTCTTCGGCAAGGTGCTGACGTCCGGGCAGATCGAGGTCGGCCACGTCACCGCCGTGGACGGCCGCGTCGACAAGATCATCGACAATCTGCCCGTGGTCCAGCCGACCTACATGGCGGCCGTACCGCGGATCTTCGAGAAGGTCTACAACGGCGTCGCCGCGAAGGCACGGGCCGGCGGCCCCGCCAAGTACAAGATCTTCCAGTGGGCGGCCGGGGTCGCCCGCGAGCACGCCGTCGCGGCCCAGGACAACTTCCGCCGTACGGGCACGAGGAACGTGCCGTTCGCCCTCGGTGCCCGCCACAAGGTGGCCGACGCGCTCGTCTACAGCAAGCTCCGCGAGGCCTTCGGCGGCCGGCTGCGCGCCGCCATCTCCGGTTCCGCCGCCCTCGCGCCCGAGATCGGCTACTTCTTCTCCGGCGCGGGCATCCACATCCTGGAGGGGTACGGGCTGACCGAGACCAGCGCGGCCAGCTTCGTCAACCCGGGCGAGGCCTACCGTACGGGCACGGTCGGCAAGCCGCTGCCCGGCACGGAGGTGCGGATCGCGGACGACGGCGAGATCCTGCTGCGCAGCCCGGGCGTGATGGCCGGATACCACGGGCTGCCGGAGAAGACCGCGGAGGTGCTGGAGTCCGACGGCTGGTTCCACACCGGGGACATCGGTGAGCTGTCCGCCGACGGCTATCTGCGGATCACCGACCGCAAGAAGGACCTGATCAAGACATCGGGCGGCAAGTACATCGCCCCGGCCGAGGTCGAAGGACGGTTCAAGGCGGTCTGCCCGTTCGTCTCCAACATCCTGGTGCACGGCGCCGACCGCAACTTCTGCACGGCGCTGATCGCGCTCGACGAGCAGGCGATCCTCGGCTGGGCGGCCGAGAACGGCATGGCCGGCCGGCCCTACGCCGACGTGGTCGCCTCGGCGGCGGTCGAACAGCTCGTCGACGGGTATGTGAAGCGGCTCAACGAGGGCCTCCAGCGCTGGCAGACCATCAAGAGGTTCCGCCTGCTCCCGCGCGATCTGGACATCGAGCACGGTGAGCTGACCCCCAGCCTCAAGCTCAAGAGGCCCGTCGTGGAGCGGGAGTACAAGAATCTGATCGAGGAGATGTACGAGGGCTCCCGCGAGGCCTGACGTCGCGAGCCCGGCGTACAGAAGGGCGTAGGGACGGACACGCGGGTGTGACGTACGCGTACCTCACACCCGTACGTGGGGGTGTACGCGCACACAGGGCGGGCGGGGTCGCGAGGGCAGACTCGCTGCCCCGCCGGTCTACCGGTCCCGCCCGCGCCGCAGTTCGCCCAGCGCGTCCTCGATCCGCTCCAAGTGGCGCCTCAGGTCGGCCAGATGCTCCGGCGCGTCGCTCCGCAGCGCGTCCTCGATCTTCGCCAGCCGGCCGGCGACCTCCTCAAGCTGCTCCTGCTCGCGCGCCAGCGCCCGCTCCAACTGGCGGTTCTTGCGGTGCAGATCGAGGAAGACGCTGACCTTGGCCCGCAGCATCCACGGATCGAAGGGCTTGGTGAGAAAGTCCGCCGCGCCCGTGGCGTACCCACGGTAGGCGTAACCGCTGTCGGATCCCGGCCCGTTCAGGAAGATGATCGGGATGTCCTTGGCCCGGTCGAGCCGCTTGATCCGGTACGCGGTCTCGAAGCCGTCCATACCGGGCATCCGGACGTCCAGCAGGATCAGCGCGAACGGCTGGCGCAGCAGCGCCTCCACCGCCTCCTCGCCGGAACGCGCCCGTACGAGCCGCTCGTCCAGCGAGGCCAGCACCGCTTCGAGCGCGGTGAGGTTGTCCTCCATGTCGTCGACGAGCAGGATGCCCGCGCGCTCCGTGCTGACCGCTGTGCCGTTCATGTGCCGATCATCCTTGTTGCTCCTTGTCCGGCCCGTGTCTTTCGGCCGGCGAGGCAAGAATGCTCTGTCCGGGGCGGTTTCGCACGCGGTTCCGGTGCTTTGGCCCGCACTCCGCGCCACCGCCGCGCCACCCCTCCGGCCGCCGATCCGTCCCCCGCGCGGATTCCGCTGTCAAGACCCCGGGGCAATCTCCGGTGACTTCCATGACTCGGCGCGTAGGAACGCGCTCCGTCTGTCACTCTGTCGGGATCGTAAGCGGCACAACGCCAGAACCGGATCAGGAGCCGCAGTGGGGCCCATTCCGATGCCGCGCGACACCCGCCACCGTCCGGCACCCCCGGTGCCGTTACGGAGGGACGCGCGGTCCATCTCCCGTACCAGCCTGCCCGGCAACCCGCTCGCACCGTCCGCCGCACGCCGCTTCGCACGCGCGGCGCTCGCGGACTGGACCAGCCTCGGGCTGCTCGCCACCTGCACCTTCTGCCAAGGGGAGACATGCTGCTCCCCGGGCACGCACAGCACCGATCTGCTCGCGGACGACGCCGTGCTGATCGTCGACGAACTCGTCACCAACGCGGTCGTGCACGCGGGCACCACCGTCGAACTCCTCTGCCGGCTCGAAGCCCCCTCCGAGGATCCCTCCGGGGACATCGCGGGGGCGCGGGCACGCGACGAACCGGCCGCGCTCGTCCTCGAAGTCTCCGACCACCACCCCGCGCGGGCCGTGCGGAGCGACCCGGACGGGTCGCCGCCGTCCGGCACGCCCGAGTACGGCCGCGGGCTGCAACTCGTCTCCGCGCTCGCCGAACGCTGGGGCATCACCTACCGCTCCGGCCTCAAGACCGTCTGGGCCCGGCTCCCTCTCGAAGGCCGGGAGGGGGGACCCGACGGGGGATCGGCCGAACCCGCGCTGCGCCGCGGGCTGCGCGCCGCCGAGATCCTGGCCCCCGTCCCCCGGCGTACGGTCCGCGACGATCCGGAGTGGGCCGGCGGAGGGGCCCTCTCCTTCCTCGCCGAGGCGTCCGAACTGCTCGCGGGACAGCTCGACGAGGACCTGGTCGCGGCGCTCGCCGGCCAACTGCTGGTGCCACGCCTCGCCGACTGGTGCGCGGTCTGGCTGGACGGCGACGGCGCGCAGGCGGGCGCGGCGCCCCGGCTCGCCCGTGTCTGGCACGCCGACGAGTCCCGAATCGAGCCGCTGCGCGCCGCGCTGGAGAAGGAGCCGCCGAGGCTCCCCGGCCCGCCGCACGGCACGCCTGTACCGGTGCCCTGGCCGGCCTTCGAGGGCGTGGTGAGCGACGGCGCGGGCGCGGTGAGCGACGGGGAGGGCGCGCTGGACGTGGACGCGGCGCTCGCCTGCCGGCTCGTCGCGAACGGCCGCGCCCTGGGCACGCTCCTGCTCGGCCGCCCCGGGCGGAGCGCCGCCCCCGACGAGGTGACCTCCCTCGTCGAGGACTTCGCCCGGCGCGTCGCACTCGCCATCGGCGCGGCCCGCCGCTACACCCGCCAGGTCACCATCAGCCGCGTCCTCCAGCGCGGACTGCTGCCCACCCAGGTCGCGCGCATACCGGGCGTCGCCAGCTCCCTCGTGTACGAACCGAGCGACGAGGGGCTCGCGGGGGGCGACTTCTACGACGTCTTCCCGTGCCCGCCGGGGGACCGCTGGTGCTTCATGCTCGGTGACGTCCAGGGCAGCGGCCCCGAGGCCGCCGTCGTCACCGGCCTCGCCCGCCCCTGGCTGCGGCTGCTCGCCCGCGAGGGGTACGGGGTCGGTCCGGTCCTCGACCGCCTCAACCGGCTGCTGCTCGACGACGCGACGGAGGCGGCCGAACCGGCGCCCCTGACGGCCGTCGTGGCGGCCGGCGGCCCCGACGGCGCACCCGGAGCCCTGGCGGGCCCTCCGGGGCCGTCCGAGGGCCGCCAGGCCCGTTTCCTGTCGCTGCTGTACGGCGAGCTGACGCCCCTGCCGGAGGGCAGAGGCGTACGGTGCACCCTCGCCAG
The DNA here is from genome assembly GCF_042756365.1 of Streptomyces sp. NPDC059092. Lineage (NCBI taxonomy): Bacteria > Bacillati > Actinomycetota > Actinomycetes > Kitasatosporales > Streptomycetaceae > Streptomyces > Streptomyces sp. NPDC059092. The sequence goes on along the minus strand of NZ_JBHZEJ010000097.1, from coordinate 20,591 downwards.
CGCCGGCCACCCCCTGCCGCTGGTCCTGCGGCCGGACGGCACCGTACGGACCGCCGCGGAGCCGCAGGTGCTCCTCGGGGTGGTCGAGAAGGTCGCGTACGAGAGCAGCACCTTCGACCTGGAGCCCGGGGACACGCTGCTCTGCGTGACCGACGGCGTCACGGAGCGCCGCTCGGGCCGCCGCATGCTCGACGACGGCGACGGGCTCGCGCGGGCCCTGGCGGGGTGCGTGGGGCTGTCGGCGCAAGGGGTGGCGGAGCGGATACGGCGCGCGGTGCACGAATTCGCGGAGGCGCCGCCGGGGGACGACCTGGCACTGCTGGTGTTCCAGGCGGAGTGATCACGGGCGCGGACACGGAAGCGGGCGTGGACACGGTCGCGGACACGGAAACAGGCACGGCCTCGGACACGGGCGCGGGGCGGCGGTAGGGGGGCCGTACCCGCGCCGCCCCCGCCCCGTACCCGAGCCGTCCCGTCCGTCCCCTCGCGTACGGGACACTGGGGGCATGCCTTCCGCACTGCCCGACGGTGACCCCATGCCCGAGACCGGAGCGCTGCCCCGGCACGCCCTGTCAGGCGCGGCGGACCGACCGCTCGGCTTCTACCTGCACGTTCCGTACTGCGCGACCCGCTGCGGCTACTGCGACTTCAACACGTACACGGCGACCGAGCTGCGCGGCTCCGGTGGCGCGCTGGCCTCCCGGGACAACTACGCCGACACCCTCGCCGACGAGGTCAGGCTGGCCAGGAAGGTCCTCGGCGACGACCCTCGCCAGGTCCGCACGGTCTTCGTCGGCGGCGGCACACCGACCCTGCTCGCCGCCGGGGACCTCGTACGGATGCTGGGCACGATCCGTGACGAGTTCGGGCTCGCGCACGACGCGGAGATCACCACGGAGGCGAACCCCGAGTCCGTGGACCCGGCGTATCTCGCCGCGCTGCGGGAGGGCGGCTTCAACCGGATCTCCTTCGGCATGCAGAGCGCCAAGCAGCACGTCCTGAAGGTCCTCGACCGTACGCACACCCCGGGCCGCCCGGAGGCGTGCGTGGCGGAGGCCCGCGCGGCCGGGTTCGACCACGTGAACCTCGACCTGATCTACGGCACCCCGGGGGAGAGCGACGCCGACTGGCGCGACACGCTCGCGGCGGCGGTCGGCGCGGGCCCGGACCACATCTCGGCGTACGCGCTGATCGTCGAGGAGGGCACCGGGCTCGCCCGCCGTATCCGGCGAGGCGAGGTCCCCATGACGGACGACGACGAGCACGCGGACCGCTACCTCATCGCGGACCGGATGCTCGCGGAGGCCGGCTTCTCCTGGTACGAGGTGTCCAACTGGGCCACCACGGAGAAGGCGCGCTGCCTCCACAACGAGCTGTACTGGCGCGGCGCCGACTGGTGGGGCGCGGGCCCCGGCGCCCACAGCCACGTCGGCGGCGTGCGCTGGTGGAACGTGAAGCACCCCGGCGCGTACGCCCAGGCCCTCGCGGAGGGCCGCTCCCCGGGCGCGGGCCGCGAACTCCTCACCGAGGAGGACCGCAGGGTCGAGCGCATCCTGCTGGAACTGCGCCTGGCCGACGGCTGTGAGCTGTCCCTCCTCCGTCCGGCCGGCCGGACCGCCGCCGCCCGCGCCCTGACCGACGGCCTGCTCGTACCGGAGCCCTACGAGGCGGGCCGCGCGGTGCTGACGCTGAAGGGCCGCCTCCTGGCGGACGCCGTCGTCAGGGACCTGGTGGACTGATCACCCGCCGGGGTGAATCCCAGCGGATCCGGGTGCGGCTGCTTAGGCTGTTTCCCTAGTCTGCCGCTGACAGAAACGGCGGAATGTGGAGGCTCACGGAGATGACCGCTGTGGATGAGCGACCGATCACCGGCATGGCCAAGACCTTTGAGGACCTTGAGGTTCCTGAGGGGCTCAAGGCGGAACTCCTCAGGGGCGAAATCGTGATGATGGCCGGGCCCGACCGGGTCCACAATTCGATCGTGGAGTCCGTGCAGGACCAGATCCCGCGCAAACTCTGGCGCCGCCTCCAGACCCAGGACCTCGCCATCCCCGGTGAGTCGAGTGAGCCGCAGCCCGACCTCGTGGTCCTGGAGCGGGGAGCCGAGGAAGGCCCCGGACGGCTCATCCCGGCCCCCGCCGTCGAGCTGGTGCTGGAAGTGGTCTCCAAGACCAGCGGGGACCGGGACTACGGGGTCAAGCGGTCGATGTACGCGGCGGGGAGGGTGCCCGCGTATCTGATCGTCGACCCCACGTCAGCACAGTGTGTCCTGCTCACCCAGCCGACCGGCAGCGGCGAGGACGCCGACTACCGGACCGTGCGGACCTCGAAGTTCGGCGAACCCGTACCGCTGCCCATGCTCGACGTGGAGCTGGACACGTCCGAGTTCGAAACGCTCCCCGGGGTCAGGACTCACCGCCGGCCGTGACGAAGTCGATCAGCTCCTCCACCCGTCCCAGCAGCGCCGGCTCCAGATCCCGGTAGGAGTGCACCCGGGACAGGATGTGCTGCCACGCCGCCCCCGTGTTCGGCGGCCACCCCAGCGCCTCGCACACGCCCGTCTTCCAGTCCTCGCCCCTCGGTACCTTCGGCCAGGCCGCGATGGACACCGAGGACGGCTTCACGGCCTCCCAGACGTCGATGTACGGGTGGCCCACCACCAGGACGTCCGCGCCGGCCGCCGCCGCGGCGATACGGGACTCCTTCGAGCCGGGCACGAGATGGTCGACCAGCACGCCGAGCCGGGCGTCCGGCGCGGGGCCGAACTCGGCCACCACCGCCGGGAGATCGTCGACGCCGCCCAGGTACTCCACGACCACGCCCTCGATGCGCAGGTCGTCGCCCCAGACCCGCTCCACCAGCTCCGCGTCGTGCCGCCCCTCCACATAGATCCGGCCCGCCCTCGCCACCCGCGCGCGGGCGCCCGGCACGGCCACCGAACCCGAGGCCGTACGGGCCGGGGCGGACGGCCCCGCGGCGCCTCCGCCCGGACCACCCGGCCGCGGCCGGACCAGCGTCACCGGCCGGCCCTCCAGCAGGAAGCCCCGCGCCACCATGGGGAAGACGCGGTGCTTGCCGAAGCGGTCCTCCAGGGTGACCGTCGGCCCCTCGGCGGTCTTCTCGCAGCGGATCACAGCGCCGCAGAAGCCCGTCGTCACCTCCTCGACCACCAGGTCGGTTTCGGCGGGGACCTCCGGCGCGGGCGTGGGCTTCTTCCACGGGGGCGTCAGATCGGGGCTGTAGCTGCGCATGCGGACGACGATAGGCGGGGCGCGACCGCGGGGCTACGAGGGCGCCCCCGACCCGCCGAACCGCGCGGCCAGCGCGTCGCGTTGCGCCCGTACGAACGCCGCGTCCACCGCCGCCCCGTGTCCCGGCACGTACACCGTCCCGTCCCCGCCGCCCAGCGCCAGCAGCCGGTCCAGGGCGGCGGGCCAGCGCGCCGGGACCGCGTCGGGGCCCGCCTGCGGCTCACCCGACTCCTCCACCAGGTCCCCGCAGAAGAGCACCGCCGGGGTGCCGGGAGCGGTCCCCGCGCCCTCGCCCGACCCCGGCACCAGCAGCGCCAGGTCGTGCGCGGTGTGCCCCGGTCCGACGTTCGCCAGCAGCACCCGCCGCCCGCCGCCCAGGTCCACCGTCAGCTCCCCGCACACCGCGTGCCCGGGCCGGACCAGCAGATCCACCGCCTCGGCGGCCTCCGCCTCCGCGACCCCCTCCCGTACGGCCTCCTCGTAGAGACTTCCCGCGGCCCCCGCCCCGTCCCCGGCCAGCAGCTCGGCCAGGCCGACCGCCCCGTACACCGCCACGCCCGAGAACGCCGCCGCCCCCAGCACATGATCGAAATGCGGATGGCTGAGTGCGACATGTGTCACGCGCCGGCCGCCGAGCAGCGCCCGCGTCCCGGCCCGGAGTTCGGCGCCCTCCCGCAGCGTCGACCCCGTGTCGTAGAGCAGCGCGCCCCGCTCCCCGACCACCAGACCGACGGTCGCGTCCCATCCCGGCAGGCGTCTGCGGCCCACTCCGGGCCCCAGCCGCTCCCACCCGTGCTCTTCCCAACGGAGGTCCATACCGGGACGCTACGGGAGACCACTGACATCCGGCACCACGATCCGCCGGGTAGCGTGGTCGGCCGCCCTTGCTCCGTGTACGCCTTACGGCCGTACACTGAACCGGGAGCCACTGGCACTCCCGCGGAACGAGTGCCAACGGGCGCCGGTGAGTGCCACGGCGGGGCGAAGGACGACGGACGACATCGGGAGGTGTGCGCCATGCTCAGCGAACGCAGACTTGAGGTGTTGCGCGCGATCGTCCAGGACTATGTCGGCACGGAGGAGCCCGTCGGCTCCAAGGCGCTCACGGAGCGGCACAAACTCGGCGTCTCCCCGGCGACCGTACGCAACGACATGGCGGTGCTGGAGGACGAGGGCTTCATCGCCCAGCCGCACACCAGCGCCGGGCGCATCCCGACCGACAAGGGCTACCGGCTCTTCGTCGACCGGCTGGCCGGGGTCAAGCCCCTGTCCCTGCCGGAGCGCCGCGCCATCCAGAACCTGCTGGACGGCGCCGTCGACCTCGACGACGTCGTGGGCCGTACGGTACGGCTGCTCGCGCAGCTCACCCGGCAGGTGGCCGTCGTCCAGTACCCCTCGCTGACCCGTTCGACGGTGCGGCACGTGGAACTGCTGGCGCTGGCGCCCGCCCGCCTGATGCTCGTCCTGATCACGGACACCGGACGGGTGGAGCAGCGCCTGGTCGACTGCCCCGCGCCGTTCGGCGAGACCTCCCTCGCGGACCTGCGGGCCCGGCTCAACAGCCGGATCGTCGGACGCCGCTTCGCGGACGTCCCGCAGCTCGTGCAGGACCTGCCCGACTCCTTCGAGCAGGAGGACCGCGGGACCGTGTCGACGGTCCTGGCGACCCTGCTGGAAACCCTGGTCGAGGAGACCGAGGAGCGGCTGATGATCGGCGGAACCGCCAACATCACCCGCTTCGGACACGACTTTCCTCTGACCATCCGGCCGGTGCTGGAGGCGCTGGAGGAGCATGTGGTGCTCCTCAAGCTCCTCGGCGAGGCCGCGGACCCCGGCATGACCGTACGTATCGGGCACGAGAACGCCCACGAGGGCCTCAACTCCACGTCCGTCGTCGCGGTCGGCTACGGTTCGGGCGACGAGGCAGTCGCCAAACTCGGCGTGGTCGGACCGACCCGCATGGACTACCCCGGAACGATGGGAGCGGTACGCGCAGTGGCACGTTACGTCGGACAGATCCTGGCGGAGTCGTAAGTGGCCACGGACTACTACGCCGTACTCGGCGTGCGCCGCGACGCATCTCAGGACGAGATCAAGAAGGCATTCCGCAGGCTCGCACGCGAGCTGCACCCGGATGTCAATCCCGATCCCAAGACGCAGGAGCGCTTCAAGGAGATCAACGCCGCGTACGAGGTGTTGTCGGACCCGCAGAAGAAGCAGGTCTACGACCTCGGCGGTGACCCGCTGTCCTCCAGTGGAGGCGGCGGCGCGGGAGGGTTCGGGGCCGGCGGCTTCGGCAACTTCTCGGACATCATGGACGCGTTCTTCGGCACGGCGTCGCAGCGCGGCCCGCGGTCGCGGACGCGGCGCGGCCAGGACGCGATGATCCGGCTGGAGATCGACCTCAACGAGGCGGCCTTCGGTACGACCAAGGACATCCAGGTCGACACGGCGGTCGTCTGTACGACCTGTTCGGGCGAGGGAGCCGCGCCCGGCACCTCCGCCCAGACCTGTGACATGTGCCGCGGTCGCGGCGAGGTCTCGCAGGTCACCCGGTCCTTCCTGGGCCAGGTCATGACCTCGCGGCCCTGCCCGCAGTGCCAGGGCTTCGGTACGGTCGTACCGAAGCCGTGCCCCGAGTGCGCGGGCGACGGCCGGATCCGTTCGCGCCGTACGCTCACGGTCAAGATCCCCGCGGGCGTCGACAACGGCACCCGTATCCAGCTCGCGGGCGAGGGCGAGGTCGGCCCGGGCGGCGGCCCCGCCGGTGACCTGTACGTGGAGATCCACGAGGTCCCGCACTCGACGTTCCAGCGGCGCGGCGACGATCTGCACTGCACGGTCACGATCCCGATGACGGCGGCGGCGCTGGGCACGAAGTGCCCGCTGGAGACGCTGGACGGCGTGGAGGAGATCGACGTACGGCCCGGCACCCAGTCCGGCCAGTCGATCCCGCTGCACGGACGCGGCATCACGCACCTGCGGGGCGGGGGCCGGGGCGATCTGATCGTCCACGTCGAGGTGATGACCCCGACGAAGATGGATCCGGAGCAGGAACGCCTGCTGCGGGAACTGGCCCAGCTCCGCGGCGAGGAACGGCCCACAGGCCAGTTTCAGCCAGGGCAGCAGGGGCTGTTCTCGCGGTTGAAGGACGCGTTCAACGGACGGTAGGCGGGCCTGACGTCCGCCGCCCGCGACCCGCGGGCGGCGGACGGGGCAGGCGCGGGCGCCTGAGGACTGCCCCGACGGACGGTGCGGTGGGCCGGGAGGCCAGGGTGCGCGGGCAGGCCCCCGGACCTGCCGTCCCGCCGGGGGCGGTACCGATTCGGAGGTGCCGTGGCTGACATGGCACCATGCGTGCATGTCCTCCGCACTGACCGATCTCTGCCGGTATCCGATCGTGCAGGCCCCCATGGCGGGCGGCGCTTCCTGTCCGCAGCTCGCGGCGGCCGTTTCCGAGGCCGGGGGTCTCGGGTTCCTGGCCGCCGGGTACAAGACGGTCGACGGCATGTACGAAGAGGTCAAGCAGCTCCGGGGCCTCACCGGCCGCCCCTTCGGCGTCAACCTCTTCATGCCGCAGCCGCACTACGCCGACCACGCGGCCGTCGAGGTCTACCGCAACCAGCTCGCCGGTGAGGCCACCTGGTACGAGACACCGCTCGGCGACCCCGAGTCCGGGCGGGACGACGCGTACGAGGCGAAGCTCGCGATCCTGCTCGACGACCCGGTGCCGGTCGTCTCCTTCACCTTCGGCTGCCCGACCAGGACGACCTTCGACGCCTTCGAGGGCGTCGGTACGTACACCGTCGTCACCGTGACCACGGCCGAGGAGGCCCAGACCGCCCAGTGGTCCGGCGCCGACGCCGTCTGCGTGCAGGGCATCGAGGCCGGCGGTCATCAGGGAACGCACCGCGACGACCCCGCCACCGACGGTGCGGGCATCGGGCTGCTCTCGCTGATCGCGCAGGTCAGGGAGGCCGTCGAGCTGCCGATCATCGCGGCCGGCGGCCTGATGCGCGGCGGCCAGATCGCCGCCGCACTCGCGGCGGGCGCCGACGCGGCGCAGCTCGGCACCGCGTTCCTCGTCTGCCCGGAGTCCGGGGCCAACGCCCTGCACAAACAGGCCATGACCAACCCGCTGTTCGTACGCACCGAGCTGACCCGCGCGTTCTCCGGACGCCCCGCCCGCGGGCTCGTCAACCGCTTCATGCGCGAGCACGGCCCGTACGCCCCGCCCGCCTACCCCGAGGTCCACCACCTCACCTCCGGGCTGCGCAAGGCCGCCGCCAAGGTGGGGGACGCGCAGGGCATGGCGCTCTGGGCCGGCCAGGGCCACCGGATGGCGCGCGACCTGCCCGCGGGCAAACTGGTCGAGGTCCTCGCGGGCGAACTCGACGCCACCCGCGCCTCGTTCATGCCCGGCCTCGGCAGCGCTTCGTGACCGCTCCCGTCTTCGTCGTGGACGGCTTCGGCCCCGGGCACAGCGAGAAGTTCGTGCTGGACGGGCCGGAGGGCAGGCACGCCGTCTCGGTGAAGCGCATGCGGCCCGGCGAGGACGTCGTCCTGACCGACGGCACCGGCCGATGGGCCGACTGCGTGGTGCTGGCGACCGAAGGCAAGGACCGGCTGGTGGTCGGACTCGGCCCGGTCATGGAGGAACCGCCGGAGACCCCGCACATCACCGTCGTCCAGGCCCTCCCCAAAGGCGACCGGGGCGAACTGGCCGTCGAGACCATGACGGAGACCGGCGTCGACGCCGTCGTCCCGTGGGCCGCCGCGCGCTGCGTCACGCAGTGGCGGGGCGAGCGTGGCGCGAAGGCGCTCGCCAAGTGGCGGGCCACCGCCCGCGAGGCGGGCAAGCAGTCGCGCCGGGTGCGGTTCCCCGAGGTCGCGGACGCCATGACCACGAAGCAGGTCGCGGGGCTGCTCGCCACGGCGGAGTTCGCGGCCGTCCTGCACGAGGACCGGGACGCCGACAGCGCCGCGCTGGCCACCGCGGAACTGCCGGAAACGGGTTCGATCGTGCTGGTCGTGGGCCCCGAAGGGGGTGTGTCGCCCGAGGAGTTGGCGGTGTTCGCGGCGGCGGGCGCGCGCCCGTACCGGCTGGGCGCCAGCGTGCTGCGCACCTCCACCGCGGGTACGGCGGCCACGGCACTGCTGCTGGGCCGCACGGGCCGCTGGTCCTGACCGTACGCCCGTCCCGTACGCGCGCTGCGACCCCGGTCCCGTGGACCGCGCCGGATACGATGCGCCCGTACGGAACTGATCACCGACCGATCACCGACTGACACCAGCTCTGCCGAGGAGGCCGGGACCATGGCCGGAGAACCGCAGGCCGACTGCCTGTTCTGCAAGATCGTATCGGGGGAGGTGCCGGCGACCATCGTGCGCGAGAGCGCGACCACCGTCGCCTTCCGGGACATCAACCCACAGGCGCCGACGCACGTCCTGGTCATTCCCCGGGCCCACTACCCGGACGCCGTCGCCCTCGCCACGGCGGAACCGGGCGTCGCCGCAGACGTGTTGCGCGAGGCGGCGGCCGTCGCCGCCGACGACAAGGTGGACGCCACCGGCTACCGCGTCGTGTTCAACACGGGTTCGGGCGCCGGCCAGACCGTCTTTCACGCGCACGCCCACGTACTGGGCGGACGCGGCCTCAACTGGCCCCCCGGGTAAGCGCCTTGTCCGTACGAGAACTGGTCGTGCTGGGCACCGCCAGCCAGGTGCCCACCCGCCACCGCAACCACAACGGCTATCTGCTGCGCTGGGACGGCGAGGGGCTGCTCCTCGACCCGGGCGAGGGCACCCAGCGCCAGATGCTGCGCGCCGGGGTCGCCGCGCACGACATCAACCGGATCTGTGTCACGCACTTCCACGGCGACCACTCGCTCGGCCTCGCCGGGGTCATCCAGCGCATCAATCTCGACCAGGTGCCGCACGAGATCACCGCGCACTACCCGGCGAGCGGCCGGCGCTTCTTCGAGCGGCTGCGGTACGCGACGGCCTACCGCGAGTCCGTCGAGCTGACCGAGGCGCCGATCACCGGCGACGGCGTCCTCGCACGCACCCCCTCGTACACTCTGGACACGCGCAAGCTCTCCCACCCCGTCGAGGCGTACGGCTACCGCCTCACCGAGCCCGACGGGCGCAGGATGGACCCCGTGCGGCTCGCCGCGCACGGCATCGCGGGCCCCGACGTGGGCCGGCTCCAGCGGGAGGGCGCGCTCAACGGCGTCACGCTGGAGGAGGTCAGCGAGGTCCGCCGCGGCCAGCGGTTCGCCTTCGTCATGGACACCCGGCTCTGCGACGGCGTGTTCGCGCTCGCCGAGGGGTGCGACCTGCTGGTCATCGAGTCGACGTTCCTGGACGAGGACGAGCGGCTGGCCACCGACCACGGCCATCTCACCGCGGGGCAGGCGGGCCGCGTGGCGGCGGAGTCCGGCGTACGGCATCTCGTGCTGACGCACTTCTCGCAGCGCTACAGCGATCCTGACGCGTTCGAACGGCAGGCGCGTGCCGCGGGCTTCGAAGGCGAACTGACGGTCGCCGCCGACCTCGTACGGGTACCGCTCCCCAAGCGCTGACGGGGGCGGGCGCCCGGCGTGTCCGGTGCGGCCCCGCCGATCGGGCAGACTGTCCGGATCCGCACGCGATCGGGAGCCCGCCGTGATCACACCCAACGGAGACCCGCTGGACCACCTGGACCACCTGGACCGCCCGGGGCCCGCGGCCCCGGGGCACACCGCGCTGGAACACTCCGCCCACGTCGATCCGCTGGGCGCCCTGCGCGCCCCGGACGACCCGGAGTGCGACGTCTACCTCACGGGCACGGTCTTCCTCGACATCATCTTCACCGGCCTGGACAGCGCCCCCGTACGGGGCACCGAGTCCTGGGCCAGGGGCATGGGGTCCAGCCCCGGCGGCATCGCCAACATGGCCTCGGCGCTGGCCCGGCTCGGGCTGCGCACCTCGCTCTCCGCCGCCTTCGGCGACGACCACTACGGCGAGTACTGCTGGGACGCGCTGGAGCAGGGCGAGGGCATCGACCTCTCCCGCTCGCGCACCGTCCCCGGCTGGCACTCCCCGGTGACCGTCTCCATGGCGTACGAGGGCGAGCGGACGATGGTCTCGCACGGCCACGAGGCCCCGCCCCCGGAGGGCGCGCTGCCCGAGTGCCCGCCCCGCGCGCGGGCCGCCGTCGCCGCGCTGACGCCGGGCCGGCGCGACGAGTGGATCGCCCACTCCGCACGCCACGGGACGCGGATCTTCGCCGACGTCGGCTGGGACGACACCGGCCGCTGGGACCTGGCGGGACTGGCCGATCTGGAGCACTGCGAGGCGTTCCTGCCCAACGCCGAGGAGGCCATGCGCTACACCCGTACGGACTGCCCCAGGGCCGCCGCGCGGGTCCTCGCCGAGCGGGTCCCGGTGGCCGTCGTCACGCTCGGCTCGGAGGGCGCGTACGCCGTGGACGGGGCGAGCGGCGAGACCGCCGAGGTCCCGGCGATCGCGGTGGCCGCGCTCGACCCGACGGGCGCGGGCGACGTCTTCGTCGCCGGATTCGTCACCGGCACCCTGGCCGGCTGGCCGCTCGCCGACCGGCTGGCCTTCGCCGGGCTGACCGCCGCGCTCTCCGTCCAGGAGTTCGGCGGGTCGCTCTCCGCGCCCGGCTGGTCGGAGGTCGCGGCCTGGTGGAGCTACGTCCAGGGCTCCCCGGACCAGAACCCGGCCGCGCTGCGGCGCTACGCGTTCCTGGCGGAGCTGCTGCCCGCGCCGAGCCGGCCGTGGCCGCTGCGCAGGGCCGTACCGACGATCGGTTTCGGCCGCTCGGGCTGAGGGCGCGGCGGTAAGGCGCGAGGAAGGCGCGGGGAAGGCGCGGGGAAAAGCCCTAGGGCCTTGTCAGTGCGGGGTCGTAGGCTGGTACTCCAGAGGTTGTCGAGCGGCGAGAACCCTGCAACGGGAGGTATGTGCAGGCCACACGGCCGGCCCATGACTCAGACACCTACAGTCCAGACCCCCGCGTCGGACCGGAGCTCCGAGCCGGAGCAGGCGCGCGCCCGGTGGACCGTCCCCGCCAAGCACCCCATGGTGACGGTCCTTGGCTCCGGAGACTCCCTGCTGCGAGTGATCGAGAAGGCGTTCCCGGCCGCCGACATCCATGTCCGGGGAAACGAGATCAGTGCGAGCGGCAGCGCGGCGGACGTCGCGCTGATCCAGCGCCTGTTCGACGAGATGATGCTGGTGCTCCGCACCGGTCAGCCGATGACGGAGGACGCAGTGGAACGTTCGATCGCCATGCTCAGGGCGAGCGAGAACGGCGGCGCGGACGGTCCCGAGACGCCCGCCGAGGTGCTCACCCAGAACATTCTCTCCAGCCGTGGCCGTACGATCCGGCCCAAGACCCTCAACCAGAAGCGGTACGTCGACGCGATCGACCAGCACACGATCGTCTTCGGCATCGGCCCCGCCGGTACGGGCAAGACGTATCTGGCCATGGCCAAGGCCGTCCAGGCGCTCCAGGCCAAGCAGGTCAACCGGATCATCCTGACCCGGCCCGCCGTCGAGGCGGGGGAGCGGCTCGGCTTCCTGCCCGGCACGCTCTACGAGAAGATCGACCCGTATCTGCGCCCGCTCTACGACGCGCTGCACGACATGCTCGACCCCGACTCGATCCCGCGGCTGATGGCGGCGGGCACGATCGAGGTCGCGCCCCTGGCATACATGCGCGGCAGAAGCTTGAACGACGCGTTCATCATCCTGGACGAGGCACAGAACACCAGCCCCGAGCAGATGAAGATGTTCCTGACGCGCCTCGGCTTCGAGTCGAAGATCGTCATCACGGGTGACATCACCCAGGTCGACCTCCCGGGTGGCACGAAGAGCGGTCTGCGCCAGGTCCAGGACATCCTGGAAGGCCTGGACGACGTGCACTTCTCCCGGCTCACGTCCCAGGATGTCGTGAGGCACAAGCTCGTCGGCCGTATCGTCGACGCGTACGAGCAGTACGACAGCGACAACGGGAAGTAGACCAGAGCGCACCATGTCGATCGACGTCAACAACGAGTCAGGCACCGAGGTCGACGAGCAGGCGATTCTCGACACCGCCCGCTACGCGCTCGCCCGGATGCGTATCCACCCCCTCTCCGAACTGTCGGTGATCGTGGTGGACGAGGCCGCGATGGAACAGCTCCACATCCAGTGGATGGACCTGCCGGGGCCGACGGATGTCATGTCCTTCCCGATGGACGAGCTGCGTCCGCCGGTCAAGGACGAGGAGGAGCCCCCCCAGGGGCTCCTCGGTGACATCGTGCTCTGCCCGGAGGTCGCCAAGCGGCAGGGCGAGGAAGCACCGACGCAGCACTCCATGGACGAGGAGTTGCAGCTCCTGACGGTCCACGGGGTGCTGCATCTGCTCGGGTACGACCACGAGGTGCCGGAGGAGAAGGCCGAGATGTTCGGTCTCCAGGCGGCGATCGTCGACGGCTGGCGCGCCGAGCGGGGGCTCACCGGCCCGTCGCCCGCGCCCACGGTCTCGTGACCGCGCAACTGATCGTCGGCGCCGTCGCCCTGGTGGTCGTCGCCTGGCTCGCGGCCTCCGCCGAGGCGGGCATCGCCCGCGTCTCCAGCTTCCGGGCGGACGAGGCCGTACGGTCGGGGCGGCGCGGCGCGGCCAAGCTGGCGCAGGTCGCCGCCGACCCCACGCGCTATCTCAACGTGGCCCTGCTGGTGCGGGTCGCCTGTGAGATGGCCGCCGGGGTGCTGGTCACGTACGTCTGCCTGGAGGGGTTCCAGGAGACGTGGGCGGCGCTGGTCGTCGCCATCGGCGTGATGGTCCTCGTCTCGTACGTCGCGGTGGGCGTCTCGCCGCGCACGATCGGCCGCCAGCACCCGCTGAACACGGCCACGGCCTCCGCGTACGTCCTGCTGCCGCTGGCCAGGATCATGGGCCCGATCCCGCAGCTCCTGATCCTCCTGGGCAACGCGCTCACTCCCGGCAAGGGGTTCCGCAAGGGCCCGTTCGCCAGCGAGGCCGAGCTGCGCGCCATGGTCGACCTGGCGGAGGCGGAATCGCTCATCGAGGACGACGAGCGCCGGATGGTGCACTCGGTCTTCGAGCTGGGCGACACCCTCGTACGGGAGGTGATGGTCCCGCGCACGGACCTGGTCTGCATCGAGCGGTACAAGACGATCCGTCAGGCGCTCACCCTGGCGCTGCGCTCGGGCTTCTCCCGGATCCCGGTGACCGGGGAGAACGAGGACGACATCGTCGGCATCGTCTACCTCAAGGACCTGGTCAGGAAGACCCACATCAACCGTGACTCCGAGGCCGACCTGGTCTCCACGGCGATGCGCCCCGCCGCGTTCGTGCCCGACACGAAGAACGCCGGTGATCTGCTGCGCGAGATGCAGCAGGAGCGCAGCCATGTCGCGGTCGTGATCGACGAGTACGGCGGCACGGCCGGGATCGTCACGATCGAGGACATCCTGGAGGAGATCGTCGGCGAGATCACCGACGAGTACGACCGCGAACTGCCCCCGGTCGAGGAACTGGGCGACGGCGCCTTCCGGGTCACGGCCCGGCTCGACATCGGGGACCTCGGCGAGCTGTTCGGCCTCGACGAGTACGACGACGAGGACGTGGAAACCGTCGGCGGCCTCCTCGCGAAGGCCCTGGGCCGCGTCCCCATCGCGGGCGCGACCGCGTGCGTCGAACTCCCCGACGGCCGCACCCTGCGCCTGACCGCCGAATCCCCGGCCGGCCGCCGCAACAAGATCGTCACGGTCCTCGCGGAACCGGTCAAGGAGGAGGCCAAGGCCTCATGACCCCCCGCGCGCTGACGGCCGGGGCGGTCCGCTCGTTCTGCCTGGACCTCAACGGCACGTTCGAGGACACCCCGTTCCCGGGCAGCCCCGGCCTGGTGGTCTTCAAGGTCAGCGGAAAGATCTTCGCCTTCTGCGCGCCGGAGGAGACCCCGCTGAAGATCTCCCTCAAGTGCGACCCGGAAGAGGCCCTGCGCCTCCGGGAGACCCACCGGGCGATCGTCCCGGGCTGGCACCTCAACAAGCGCCACTGGAACACGGTGACGGTGGCGGAACTGCCGGCCCGGATGGTGCGCGAGCTGATCGAGGACTCGTACGACCTGGTGGTGGCCGGCCTCCCGAAAGCGGACCGCCTCCGCCTGGACCGGCCGTAACGGTGTGACCGGCCCTGCCGACCTGGCAGAGCCGGTCACAGGGTTGGGGCGTCGGCACCTGTGCACGCAGCTCCCCGAACGGGTTGCCTATGCTCGGGGTCATGACACGAGCCACCGACAGCGCCGACGCCACCGACCTCGGCCCCGAGGACCGCAAGATCATCACGCTGGCCCGTTCGGCCCGCGCCAGGAACGGGGTGCCCGAGGGGGCGGCCGTGCGGGATGAGACCGGGCGTACGTATGTCGCCGGGAGCGTGGAGCTGGACTCCCTCAAGCTGAGCGCGCTGCGTACCGCCGTCGCGATGGCCGTGGCCAGTGGGGCCACCTCGCTGGAGGCGGCGGCCGTCGTCACCGAAGCCGCGACCGCTTCCGACGAGGACCGCGCGGCCGTACGGGATCTCGGGGGCCCCGCGACCCCGGTGCTGGTGGCGGGCGTGGACGGTGCGCTGCGGGTGACCGTCACCGCCGGTTGACGGGTGTGCGCGGCGAGGCGGGCGGGGTGTTCAGGGGGCCGACTGGTCGGCGGACGGTGAAGGATCGGGGAGAATGGGCGCCATGAGCGCTCGTACCTCCTCTCCCGAGACTTCTCCCGAGTCGGCCGAAGCCCCCCACCGGGCCGGCTTCGCCTGCTTCGTCGGTCGCCCCAACGCGGGCAAGTCCACCCTCACGAACGCTCTGGTCGGCCAGAAGGTGGCCATCACCTCGAACCGGCCGCAGACCACCCGGCACACCGTGCGCGGCATCGTGCACCGCCCCGAGGCGCAGCTCATCCTGGTGGACACCCCGGGCCTCCACAAGCCGCGCACCCTGCTCGGCGAGCGGCTGAACGATGTCGTACGGACGACCTGGGCCGAGGTCGACGTGATCGGCTTCTGCCTCCCCGCCAACGAGAAGCTGGGCCCCGGCGACCGGTTCATCGTCAAGGAACTGGCCGGGATCAAGAAGACGCCGAAGGTCGCCGTCGTCACCAAGACCGACCTCGTCGACTCCAAGACGCTCGCCGAGCAGCTCATCGCGATCGACCAGATCGGCAGGGAACTCGGCCTGGAGTGGGCGGAGATCGTCCCGGTCTCGGCGGTCGGCGACCAGCAGGTCGGCCTGCTGGCGGACCTGCTCGTCCCGCTGCTCCCGGAGAGCCCGCCGCTCTACCCGGAGGGCGACCTCACCGACGAGCCCGAGCAGGTCATGGTGGCCGAGCTGATCCGTGAGGCCGCGCTGGAGGGCGTACGGGACGAGCTGCCGCACTCGATCGCGGTGGTCGTCGAGGAGATGCTGCCGCGCGAGGACCGCCCGGCGGACAAGCCGCTGCTCGACATCCACGCGAACGTGTACATCGAGCGCCCGAGCCAGAAGGGGATCATCATCGGCCCCAAGGGCAAGCGGCTCAAGGAGGTCGGGACGAAGTCCCGCAAGCACATCGAGGCGCTGCTCGGCACGCCGGTCTTCCTCGACCTGCACGTCAAGGTCGCCAAGGACTGGCAGCGGGACCCGAAGCAGCTCCGCAAGCTCGGGTTCTGAGCGGTCCGAGGACGACGGCCGGAGGCCGGCGCAGCGGTGCGAAGCCGGTGAGGCCCCTGGGCCGATCCGCGCGAGTGGCGCGTTGGGGAGAGGCTCCCGAAGCAGCTCCGCAAGCTCGGGTTCTGAGCGGTCCCGGTAAGGGCCGGGCCTCCGCTCAGGCGCCTTCCTTCAGGACCCTGGAGATCAGTTCCCGCTGCGCGTCCGTCAGATGGGGGTCCGCGCAGTGGACCGTACGGCCGTCTACCGTGATCGTGTAGGCGAAGCCGTCCGGGACCCCGGTGCGCGGGGCGGGGCCGCCGCCCGTGAGGGCGCGGTGGGCGAGGGCCTGCCAGTGGGTCGCGTCGGGGAGGGCTGCCGTGTCGATCTCGGCCGTTCGCTCGATGCCGGCGAAGCCGCCCGTACGCCGTACTTGGATACGCATGGGTCCTGTCTAGTACGTGACGGGCGGCGGCGGTAGCCGCCGCCCGTACCGGTGACGAAGGTGACGAAGCGGTCAGGCCGTGGGTCAGGCCGTGGGGACCCCGACCTGGGACCACGCCTTGACCGCCGCCTCGTGCTCCGCCGCCTCCCCGTAGCGCGCCCGCGCCGCCGCGACCGTCAGCTTGGCGAAGTCCGCGAAGTCCGCCTCGATGTCCAGGTCGCCGCCGGTCAGCACGTCGAACCAGATCTGGCCCGCCCGCTCCCACGCCTTGCCGCCGAGCTGGGTGGCCAGCAGGTAGAACGCGTGGTTCGGGATGCCGGAGTTGATGTGCACCCCGCCGTTGTCGCGGCTCGTCCGTACGTAGTGGTCCATCTTCGCCGGCTGCGGGTCCTTGCCGAGGACGTCGTCGTCGTACGCCGTGCCCGGGGCCTTCATGGAGCGCAGCGCGACGCCTTGGACGCGCGGCGCGAGCAGACCCTCACCGATGAGCCAGTCCGCCTGGTCGGCGGTCTGGTCCAGGGTGAACTGCTTGACCAGCGTGCCGAAGACGTCCGACACGGACTCGTTGAGCGCGCCCGACTGGCCGTAGTAGGCGAGGTTGGCCGTGTACTGGGTGAGGCCGTGCGTCAGCTCGTGGCCGATCACGTCGACCGGGAGCGTGAAGTCGAGGAAGATCTCGCCGTCGCCGTCCCCGAAGACCATCTGTTCGCCGTCCCAGAAGGCGTTCCCGTACTCCCGGTCGTAGTGCACGCTGGCGTTCAGCGGCAGCCCCGCGCCGTCCAGCGAGTCGCGGCCGTACGCCGAGAGCAGCAGCTCGAACGTCGAGCCGAGACCGGCGTACGCGCGGTTGACGGTGGCGTCCCGGCCCGGTTCCGAGCCCTCCTCGCGGACCTTCGTGCCGGGCAGCGCCGTACCGTTGCGGCAGTCGTAGATGGTGCGGTGAGGGGTGCCCGTCGCGGCGTCCTCCGTCGCGGCGGCGGTCCTGAGCGGGCCCGCGGCGATGGTCAGCCGGCGGCGGGTGCGCTGGGCGGAGTCCGCCTCCAGGGTGCGGCGGGCGGGCCCGGAGACCACGGGGTCGTCGGCCTGCGCGAGCTTGTCGAGTACGTGCGGCGGCACGATGGTGCAGAAGACCGGTGCGATGGCGTTCATGACTGCAATGTGGCAGCCCGTCGCCGGTCTGTCACCCATTGCGACAGTCTTTGCTGAAATGGAGTGATCCAGGCCGGTACGGCCGTGACGTGTTCCGTATGCTGATACGGAGCGGCACGCGCACCACGTCTCGGTTAGGGTGCTACGCATCATGCGTTTCGGGCTGCTTCTCCTTAGCTGCCGCGGCGAGGGCCTGTAGTCGTAGGCCGACCCCCTCCCCGCGGAGTCTGGCGTTGCGGTGATCACGCCCCGTCGGCCGTCCCAGTGGACACACGAGGAGCCCTACGCAATGTCTGTACCTTCCGTCGGTCGCCCCACGCCCCTCACCACCGCGACCCACACCCAGCGTCCGTCCGGGATGCCGGTCCACAAGTACGGCCGCTACGAGGCCGTGGACATCCCCGACCGCACCTGGCCGGACAAGCGGATCACCACCGCGCCCCGCTGGCTCTCCACCGACCTGCGCGACGGCAACCAGGCGCTGATCGACCCCATGTCGCCGGCGCGCAAGCGCGAGATGTTCGACCTGCTGGTCCGCATGGGCTACAAGGAGATCGAGGTCGGCTTCCCGGCCTCCGGTGAGACCGACTTCGCCTTCGTACGGTCGATCATCGAAGAGGGCGCGATCCCCGAGGACGTGACGATCTCCGTCCTGACCCAGGCGCGCGAAGAGCTGATCGAGCGCACCGTGGAGGCGCTGCGCGGCGCGAACCGCGCCACCGTCCACCTCTACAACGCCACCGCCCCCACCTTCCGCCGGGTCGTCTTCCGCGGCACGAAGGAGCAGGTCAAGCAGATCGCCGTGGACGGCACCCGGCTGGTGGTGGAGTACGCGGAGAAGATCCTCGGCCCCGAGACCACCTTCGGCTACCAGTACAGCCCCGAGATCTTCACCGACACCGAGCTGGACTTCGCCCTGGAGGTCTGCGAGGCCGTCATGGACGTCTGGCAGCCCGAGGCGGGCCGCGAGATCATCCTCAACCTGCCCGCCACCGTGGAGCGTTCGACGCCCTCCACGCACGCGGACCGCTTCGAGTGGATGTCCCGCAACCTCTCCCGCCGCGAGCACGTCTGCCTGTCCGTGCATCCGCACAACGACCGCGGTACCGCCGTCGCCGCCGCCGAGCTGGCGCTGATGGCCGGCGCCGACCGGATCGAGGGGTGCCTGTTCGGCCAGGGCGAGCGCACCGGCAACGTCGACCTGGTGACGCTGGGCATGAACCTCTTCTCGCAGGGCGTCGACCCGCAGATCGACTTCTCGCGGATCGACGAGGTCCGCCGTACCAGCGAGTACTGCAACCAGATGGAGATCCACCCGCGCCACCCCTACGTGGGTGACCTGGTCTACACCTCCTTCTCCGGCTCCCACCAGGACGCCATCAAGAAGGGCTTCGACGCCCGCGAGGCCGACGCCGCCGCGCGGGGCCTGGCGGTCGAGGACGTCGAGTGGGCGGTGCCGTACCTGCCGATCGACCCGAAGGACGTGGGCCGCTCCTACGAGGCGGTCATCCGCGTCAACTCGCAGTCCGGCAAGGGCGGTATCGCGTACGTCCTGAAGAACGACCACAAGCTGGACCTGCCGCGCCGGATGCAGATCGAGTTCTCCCGCATCATTCAGGCCAAGACCGACGCCGAGGGCGGCGAGATCACCCCCGACCAGATCTGGTCGGTCTTCCGTGACGAGTACCTGCCCAACGCGGACAACGCCTGGGGCCGGGTCCAGCTCCGCTCGGGGCAGTCCACGACCGACACGGACGGCAAGGACACCCTGACCGTCCAGGCCGTCGTGGACGGTACGGAGACGGTGCTGACCGGCACCGGCAACGGTCCGATCTCCGCCTTCTTCGAGGCCCTGGCGGCGGTCGGGGTGGACGCCCGGCTGCTGGACTACCAGGAGCACACCATGAGCGAGGGCGCGAGCGCGCAGGCCGCCTCGTACATCGAGTGCGCCATCGACGGAAAGGTGCTGTGGGGCATCGGCATCGACGCCAACACCACCCGCGCGTCACTCAAGGCGGTCATTTCCGCCGTCAACCGCGCGACCCGCTGATCCGCCGGGGCGCCGGTCGGCGCCCCGCCCTGACCTGAGCGTTTTCGGACCCCGCCCCGGTACACAAGGGGCGGGGTTCGGCCATGTCGTGGCGATCTCACGCCACGGTGCTGACGGCACCTCGAAGATGTGGCTAACATCACGTCAACGCAGCGGCTCCGCACCCTGATTCCCCGAACAGGGCATGGAGACGCGGCCGAGTGCAGCGCAACGAAGCGTTGCCGGGGCGTGACGGAGGTGCGCGACGTGCTGCCAGCTCAAGGACCACGCGGCCGAAAACCGCGCCTCTGCGGCCTTCGTACGTCGTGGACCACGGTCGGCGACGGGGAGTTCTTCTGCCCGGACTGCGGAGGCGACCGCAACTACCGCCGTCGCACCGGCCGGCGCCGCTTCACCGTGCTCGGCATCCCGCTGCTCTCGCGCGGCTGCGCGGGCCCCGTCGTCGAGTGCGCCGCCTGCCACGCCCACTTCGGCACGGACGCGCTGGACCACCCCACCACCCTCCGCTTCTCCGCGATGCTGCGCGACGCCGTCCACACGGTCGCGCTCGCGGTCCTCGCGGCCGGCGGCACCTCGTCACGTACGGTCCGGGAGACCGCCGTCCTCACGGTGCGCGCGGCGGGGTTCGAGGACTGCACGGAGGACCGGCTGACGGACCTGGTCGAGGCGCTGGCCGCCGACACCGGTCGCTTCATCATCGACGCGGGCCCCTTCGGCGCCGCGCTCGCCATCGAACTCCACGAGGCGCTGGAACCGCTCGCGCCGCACCTCGCCCCGGCGGGCCGGGAGTCGATCCTGCTCCAGGGCGCCAGGATCGCCCTGGCGGACGGGGTCTACAGCCCGGCGGAGCGCGAGGTGCTGAGCATCGTCGGCGGCGCGCTCCAGCTCCGCGCGGACGACACGGCGCGCCTGCTGCTCGCGGCGTCGGGGACGCCCTCCTGAGGGCCACGCCCTTCTGAGGACTTCCGTGCGTACGAGAGGCGCCTGCGGCGCGTACGGCCCGTACG
>NZ_JBHZEJ010000096.1:0-26628 GCF_042756365.1 Streptomyces sp. NPDC059092 | reverse complement strand
GGTACGGGCACGAACGTCCGCCGGGTGGATCAGTGCTTCCCCGGCTCCGGGAACGGCGTCTCCAGGAGTGGTGTCTCCGGGGGCGCTGTCTTCAGGGGCGCTGTCTCCAGGGGCGCTGTCTCCAGGAACGGCGTCAGCAGGCCCGGAACCGCCGCCTCCGCGAAGGCGAGCGCCTCGCTCTCCGCCGCGTCGTGGACGTGGTACGCGCCCTCTCCCGCGGCCGTCGTCGCCGTCAGGGTGACCAGGCCGGCCCGGCGCTGGAAGAGGGACTGCCTGACCGTCCAGCCGATCACCCCGGTCCGCTGGAGCGCGACCGTCGAGCGGCGGACCGTGCCCGAGCGGGCCACCAGGTAGCCGCCGCTGAGCCCGTGGCCCAGATTCCGGTAGGCGTCCAGGGCGAGGAGGACCGCCGCCGGGAGCAGCAGCACCGCACAGGCCGCCGCCACGGGCAGGAGTACGTCCGTCAGCAGCAGGCCGAGCCCCGTGAGCAGGGCCACCGGCAGCAGGGCGGCTGCCAGGGACCAGCGCAGCCTGCGGCCCCGGGCGGCGCGCGGGTGCCGGGTCAGACGCGCCCCGCCCGTCGGGTCCGCCGGGTCCGCCGGGTCCGTCGGGTCCGCCGGGTCCGCCGGGTCCGTTGGGTCCGTTGGGGAGACGGCCTCGCGCAGGACCCGCGCGGCCACCGCGTGGGCCACCGCGCGCGGCGCGGCGGGCAGCAGCGCCTTGTTGTCGGCGTGCTCGTCCTCCTCGTCCTGGGTGAGGCCGGTGGCGACCGCGTCCAGCCGCGCGGCGCCCACCAGCCGGACGCCCAGCGGTTCTACCAGCTCCACGCCGCGCAGCCGGCGCTCCTCGATGGAGACCGAGCGGGAGGTGAGCAGCCCGCGGCGGACCCGCAGGGTGCCGCCCGGCTCGCGCTCCAGCCGGTAGTTCCACCACATCTCGATCCACAGGCCGAGCGCGCCGACGATGCCCGCGAGCGCCGCGGCGGCCACCAGGATCAGGATCATCCAGACGAGCGGGGTGTCCTCGAAGCGGTCGCGTACCCAGTCGATGACCTGGGTCTGCGCGCCGAACCACTCGCTGATCTGGAGCAGCCCGCCGACCGCCGCGCCGCCGAGCACCGGAGCGACGAACGAGACCGGCGCGTACCGCAGCCAGCCGAGGTCGAGGACGGCGAGCATGCCCTCGGGGTGGTCCCCCGGGGCGCCGGTTGCCCGGTCGAGGAGTTCCGTACGGAGCCGTTCGCCCTCGGCCCGGGTGACCGGGTCGAGTTCCAGTGTGGACTCGCCGCCGGAGTGCTCGCCGGTGCCGATACGGACCTTCACGAGGCCGAGGATTCGCAGCAGCGGATGGGCCGTCAGGTCGACACTGCGGATCCGTTCCCGGGCCAGCGAACGACGCTTGACCAGGAAAAGGCCCGTGTGGAGTTCGGCGCGCTCGGGCCCTATCCGGTAGCGGGTGCGGCGCCAGCGGACGTACTCGCCGCCCGTGCCGGCGACGACCAGCAGCGCGGCCCCGGCCACCACCCAGGCCACCGACTCCGCCAGTGGCATCCGGCCGGCCATTCCGACGGCGGTGGGCAGACCGGCGCCGAGGACGACCCCCGCCAGGACGAGGGCGGTGACCAGCAGGGTGCGCCGGTCGAGCCGCCGCCACTCCGCCTCGGTACGCGGCACCTCGGAACGCGGCACCTCCGTACGCGCCGCCTCGGTACGCGCCGCCTCGGGCGGGGCCGCGGCCGGGGCTGCGACCGGGGCCGAGGCGTCCCCGGCCGAGGCCCCGGCCGCCGGTTCCAGGGGGCCGTTCATGTCGCGTCCCCCGGCGTGGCCTGCGTGATGTGGGTCAGGCGCTCGGCGAGCCCCGCGGCCAGCTCATGGTCGAGGCCCCGGATGTGTACCGCGCCCTTGGACGAGGCGGTCGTGACGATGACGGTGGAGAGCTTGAAGAGCTGTTCCAGCGGGCCGCGCACGGTGTCCACGGTCTGGATCCGGGACATCGGCGCGATCCGCCACTCCTGCCGGAAGAAGCCGGTACGGACGTAGACGGCCTCGTCCGTCACCTCCCAGCGGTGCACCGTGAACCACCAACGGGGTATCAGTGCCGTGCAGGCGAGACCCAGCACCGCGAGGACGGCCGCCGCGCCCAGCAGCCATCCCCGCGCGGGGGCGATGAACACGCCGAGCGCCACCAGCACGGCCACCGGGATCAGCGTCGCCAGCAGGCACTGCGCGCGCCACCAGACGACGGCCCGCTCGTCCAGCGTGTTGTTCGGCGGACGCAGTCTTCGTACCCCCTCCCCCATCGGCTCAGCGGCCCCGCAGCGAGCGGTACGCGGCGACCAGCGCCGCGGTCGAGCCGTCGAGCTGCTCGCCCGGGTCGTCCCCGGTGAGCACGGGCTCGATCTTCTTGGCGAGGACCTTGCCCAGCTCGACGCCCCACTGGTCGAAGGAGTCGATGTTCCACACGGCTCCCTGGACGAACACCTTGTGCTCGTACAGCGCGATCAACTGGCCCAGAACGGAGGGCGTCAGCGTCCGGGCGAGGATGGTCGTGGTCGGGTGGTTCCCGCGGAACGTCTTGTGCGGCACCAGTTCCTCGGCCACCCCCTCGGCCCGTACCTCCTCGGGCGTCTTGCCGAAGGCGAGCGCCTGGGTCTGGGCGAAGAAGTTCGCCATCAGCAGGTCGTGCTGCGCGACCAGGCCGGGCAGCAGATCGTCCACGGGCCGGGCGAAGCCGATGAAGTCCGCCGGGATGACCTTCGTCCCCTGGTGGATGAGCTGGTAGTACGCGTGCTGCCCGTTGGTGCCCGGGGTGCCCCAGACCACGGGCCCGGTCTGCCAGTCCACCGGATTCCCGTCCCGGTCCACGGACTTGCCGTTCGACTCCATGTCGAGCTGCTGGAGGTACGCGGTGAACTTCGACAGGTAGTGGCTGTACGGCAGGACCGCGTGCGACTGGGCGTCGAAGAACGCTCCGTACCAGACGCCCAGGAGCCCGAGCAGCAGCGGCGCGTTCTCCTCGGGGGGCGCGGTGCGGAAGTGCTCGTCGACGAGGTGGAAGCCGTCCAGCATCTCGCGGAACCGGCGGGGCCCGATCGCGATCATCAGCGAGAGCCCGATGGCCGAGTCGAACGAGTAGCGTCCGCCGACCCAGTCCCAGAACTCGAACATGTTCGCCGTGTCGATACCGAAGTCGGAGACCTTCTCGGCGTTCGTCGACAGGGCCACGAAGTGCTTGGCGACCGCCTCGGGACCGACCCGGAGCTCCGTCAGCAGCCAGTCGCGGGCCGAGGTGGCGTTGGTGATGGTCTCGATGGTGGTGAAGGTCTTGGACGCGACGATGAAGAGCGTCTGGGCCGGGTCCAGGTCCCGTACCGCCTCGTGCAGGTCCGCGCCGTCCACGTTCGAGACGAAACGGACCGTCAGGTCGCGGTCGGTGAAGGAGCGCAGCGTCTCGTACGCCATGGCGGGACCGAGATCGGAGCCGCCGATGCCGATGTTGACGATGTTCCTGATCGGCAGGCCGGTGTGTCCGGTCCACTCGCCGTACCTGACCTGGTCGGCGAAGGCGGCCATCCGGTCGAGCACGGCGTGCACCGCCGGGACGACGTTCTCCCCGTCGACCTCGGTCACCGCGTCGCGCGGGGCGCGGAGCGCGGTGTGCAGGACGGCGCGGTCCTCGGTGGTGTTGATCTTCTCGCCGCGGAACATCGCGTCCCGCAGCTCCGTGACCCCGGTGGCCGAGGCCAGCTCGCGCAGCAGCGCCAGCGTCTCGTCCGTCACCAGGTGCTTGGAGTAGTCCAGGTACAGGTCGCCCACCTGGAGGGTGTAGCCGGTGCCGCGCGCCGGGTCGGCGGCGAACAGCTCCCGCAGCGAGGTGCCCGCCAACTGCTCCCGGTGTTTGCCCAGGGCGCTCCACTCGGGCGTCCGGTTGAGCCTGGTACGGCTTTCCGCGTTCATCTCGGACATCAGCCCACTTCTTCTCGTGCCTGTGTGCCTGCGTGCCTGTGCGTGTGTGGCTGTACGCCTGTGTGTGGCTGTACGCCTGCGCGCGTCTGGCTGTCCCTCTGTCCGTCCCAACTTAATTGATCAGAGTGCCGAGCGAGGCGACAGCCAGTGCGAAGAGCCCGGCGGCGAGCAGGGCGGGGGTGTTCAGCCCCCAGCCTGCCGCCGCGGCCCCGGCCAGCAGCGCGCCGAGCGGCGCCCCGGCGAGCGCGAGCGTACGGAACGCCGAGCTGATCCGGCCCAGCATCTCCCGGGGGCTGCGCTCCTGCATCAGGGTGGTCTGGCTGACGTTCCACACCATGTTCATCGCCCCGAAGATCCCGAGGCAGAGCGCCGGCGCCCAGATCTCCCGCACCGTGCCCAGTGCGACCAGAGCGCCGATCTGTACGGATCCGGCGAGGAACATGGCCCGTACGCGCCCGATCCGCTCCGCGAACCGCCCGGCCAGCAGACCGCCGGCCACGCTCCCGGCGCCGAAGGCCGTGAGCGTCAGCGCGTACGCCCGGTCGCCGCCGCCCAGCCACCCCGTGACATGCAGGACCAGCGTCGCGATCAGTCCGCCCATCGCGATGTTGCAGACCGTCGTGGCCAGGCAGAGCCCGCGCAGCGTCCGGTCCGCCGCCAGGAACCGGATCCCCCCGGCCATCTCCGCGCGCAGGGTGGAGCCGGACGCCCGTGGCGGGCGCTCCGGAGCCGCGATCCGCAGGGAGGCGATGAGCAGCGCCGCCACCCCGTACGTGAGCGCGTTGGCCACGTGCGGCGCGGCCACACCGACGACCAGCAGCACCGGGACCAGCGGGGTGGCGAGGAATCCGCCCGCTATCTGCTGCCCGGTCATCAGCCGGGCATTGGCGCCGGCGAGGGCCGGCCGCTCCACCAGCGAGGGCAGCAGGGCGGTGGCCGCGTTGTCGAAGAGCGTCTGGAGCGTCGTGAGAAGGAAGGCGAGCGCCAGGAGCAGCGCGATCGACGCGTGCCCGAGGGCGACGGCCACCGCGAAGGCCGCCATCAGAGCGCCGCGCGCCAGATCGACGCCCCACATCGCCCGCCGCTGGTCGACCCGGTCCGCGAGCGCCCCGCCCACCAGCCCGAACAGCAGCCACGGCAGATAGCCGCAGGCCGTCACCGAGGCGATCAGCAGCGGATTGTCCGTGAGCGAGGCGGCGAGCAGCGGCAGGGCCGCCGTCCGCAGCGCGTCGCCGAACCGCGAGACGACCGCGGCCGACCACAGCCGCCCGAACCCCCCGCGCCAGGCGGGCGCCCGTACCTCCACCGTGCCGACAGCCGTCATCACTACCCCCTCCGGTCGACTGGTACAGACCGTAAGGGGTGCCACTGACAATGCCGCCGGGCAGCGATCGCGCCGAAAGGACAGGGAAGCGGGAAAAACGGTTCGGCCGGACACGTGCCACGTGTCCGGCCGGAAAAGGACCAGTACCGCGAGGGGTACCGGCGGTTCTAGACTTCGCCGCGCAGTTTGGCGAGGGCTTCGGCGAGAATCGCCTCGCCGTCCGCGTCGCTGCGCCGCTCCCGCACATAAGCGAGATGGGTCTTGTACGGTTCGGTACGCGGCGGGTCCGGCGGATTGTCCCGGTCCTGACCGGCCGGGAATCCACAGCGTGGGCAGTCCCACGTCTCCGGAACCTGTGCGTCACTGGCGAAGCTCGGCACCGTCTCGTGCCCGTTCGAGCACCAGAAGGAGATGCGCAGGCGGGGCGCGGACTCGCCACGCTCGGCCTCACCCATCGGCCCCGCTCCGACCCGGCTTCCCCGGATCGCGTTGCCACTTGCCACGGTCGTAACTCCCTGCGTGATGGTGCCGCAAAGCATCGGTAGGCAGCTCCGCTGCCGGGCGCCCCAGTCTACGTAAGGCCCAACGCGCGTCCAGTGAAGGGAGTTACCCTCCTGCCGCCGGTCGCGCGACCCATGATAGGCCGCGCCCGCGGCGCCGTACCGCAGCCGTCCCCGGCGCAGGCCCTAGCTGTCCAGCTTGAGCACGAGACCGAGCACGACAATGCACGCGAACCACAGCAGCCCGACCACCACGGTGATGCGGTCGAGGTTGCGCTCGGCGACCGAGGACCCGCCGACGGAGGACTGCATTCCGCCACCGAACATGTCGGAGAGTCCGCCGCCCTTTCCCTTGTGCATCAGCACCAGCAGCATCAGCAGCAGGCTGAAGACGATGAGGGCGATCGAGAACCCCATAACCACGGCTGGACCAACTTCCTCGGACTGATCGATCTGACGGATCGACCGGGCGGATCGAACCGATCGAGCTGATCGGCTTGATCGAACTGACAGGATCAACAGGACTGATTATCGACAGAACGCATAAAGCATAAAGAACAGCGGGGGTCGCGTGACATCTTCCGCAATACCGCACCGGAAATGCCCTCTCGACCCCCGCCAGGGTACGACGGATCCGCGCCCCCGCATACTGAGACCGACCGGCACATCAGAGGCGGCGTCGCGGGGGCGGGCACGCACACCTGCGGCGTTGTCGTCAATCACCATGGCTCCGCCATGCCTCAATCCTCCGCCTCGCAGTCGCACGCACCCACCCCCGCTCCTTCTCCCACCCCCATGTGCCGGTCGGTCCTACTGGTCGCGGAACCTGACGATCTTGACGAACTCGTCGGTGTCCAGCGCCGCGCCGCCCACCAGAGCGCCGTCCACATCGGGCTGCGCCATGATCGCGGCGACATTCCCGGACTTCACCGAGCCGCCGTACTGGATACGGACCCCGTCGGCCAGCTCCTGCGAGTACAGCTCGGCCAGTCGGCCGCGGATCGCCCCGCAGACCTCCTGCGCGTCCTCGGGGGTGGCGACCTCGCCGGTGCCGATGGCCCACACCGGCTCGTACGCGATCACCACGGACTCGGCCTGCTCGGCCGGGATGTCCTTCAGGCCGCCGTCGAGCTGCTGGAGCGTGTAGGAGACCTGGTCACCGGCCTTGCGGATGTCCAGGCCCTCGCCGACGCAGAGGATCGGGGTCAGGCCGTGCTTGTACGCGGCCTTCACCTTGGCGTTGCAGACCTCGTCCGTCTCGGCGTGGTACTGCCGGCGCTCGGAGTGGCCCACGGTCACGTAGGAGCACTTGAGCTTGGCCAGCATGGGGCCCGAGATCTCGCCGGTGTACGCCCCGGAGTCGTGCGCCGAGATGTCCTGGGCGCCGTACTTGATCTTGAGCTTGTCGCCGTCGACCAGCGTCTGCACGGAGCGCAGGTCGGTGAAGGGCGCCAGTACGGCGACCTCGACGGCGTCGTGGTCCTTGTCGCTCAGCGCGAAGGCGAGCTTCTGGACGTGGGCGATGGCCTCAAGGTGGTTGAGGTTCATCTTCCAGTTGCCCGCCATCAGCGGGGTACGGCCGGTCTTCTCAGTCGAAGCGGTCATGAAGAGTTCAGTCCTCCAGTGCGGCGAGGCCGGGAAGCGTCTTGCCTTCGAGGTATTCGAGGCTGGCGCCGCCACCGGTCGAGATGTGGCCGAATGCGTTCTCGTCGAAGCCCAGGATCCGGACGGCCGCGGCGGAGTCGCCGCCCCCGACGACCGAGAAGCCCGAGGAGTCGACGAGCGCCTGGGCGACGGCTTTGGTGCCCTCGGCGTAGTCGGGGTGCTCGAAGACGCCCATGGGACCGTTCCAGAAGACGGTCTCCGCGTCGGCGAGCTTCGAGGCGTACAGGCGGCCGGTCTCGGGGCCGATGTCCAGGCCCATCTGTCCGGCCGGGATGGCGTCCGCGGCCACGGTGGCGGGGTGTGCGGGCGCCTTGGTCCTCAGGTCGGGGAACTCCGCGGCGACCAGGACGTCGACGGGGAGGACGAACTCCACACCGCGCTCCTCGGCCCGCTTGAGGTAGCCCTGGACGGCCGGGATCTGGTCCTCCTGGAGCAGCGAGGTGCCGATCTCGTGCCCCTGCGCCTTGAGGAAGGTGTAGGCCATGCCACCGCCGATGAGGATGCGGTCGGCCTTCTCCAGCAGGTGGTCGATGACGCCGAGCTTGTCGGAGACCTTGGCGCCACCGAGGACGACGGCGTACGGCCGCTTCACGTCGTCGGTGAGCCGCTTGAGGACGCCGACCTCGGTGGCGATGAGCCCGCCCGCGGCGTGCGGCAGCCGGGCCGGGAGGTCGTAGACGGAGGCGTGCTTGCGGTGCACGGCGCCGAAGCCGTCGCCCACGTACAGGTCGGCCAGCTCGGCGAGCTGATCGGCGAAGGCGCCGCGCTCGGCGTCGTCCTTCGCGGTCTCGCCCGCGTTGAAGCGGAGGTTCTCGATGACGGCGACCTGGCCGTCGGCGAGGGCGGCGACGGTCGCCCGGGCGGAGTCACCGACCGTGTCGGTCGCGAAGGCCACCTCGGCGCCCAGGAGCTCCCCGAGGCGCGCGGCGGCCGGGGCGAGCGAGAAGGCGGGGTCCGGGGCGCCCTTGGGGCGGCCCAGGTGCGAGGCGACGATCACCCGGGCGCCGGCCCCGGCGAGCCGGGCGACCGTGGGCTGTACGGCGCGGATACGGCCGTCGTCGGTGATGGTGGTGCCGTCGAGCG
The DNA here is from genome assembly GCF_042756365.1 of Streptomyces sp. NPDC059092. Taxonomy (NCBI): domain Bacteria; kingdom Bacillati; phylum Actinomycetota; class Actinomycetes; order Kitasatosporales; family Streptomycetaceae; genus Streptomyces; species Streptomyces sp. NPDC059092. The sequence goes on along the minus strand of NZ_JBHZEJ010000096.1, from coordinate 18,091 downwards.
GCACGTTGAGGTCGGCACGGACGAATACGCGCCGGCCGGCGACCCCTGCTGCGAGGAGTTCGTCGATCGTCTTCACTGCTGCTGGGCTCCTTGGGATCTCTGGACAGACAGACCAACAGGGCTCGAACAGCGCCTCATGTGCGCCGACCGAGCCCTGTCACTCATATCGAGGTGCCTACGCCTGCCGGCGCCGAACTCACAGGCCCTGGGATCAGAGCCGGCCGCCGACGAAGACGGTCAGGTCGACCAGACGGTTGGAGTAGCCCCACTCGTTGTCGTACCAGCCGATGATCTTCACGCTCTTGCCCTGGACCATGGTCAGGGAGGAGTCGAAGGTGCAGGAGGCCGGCCAGTTGACGATGTCCGAGGAGACGATCGGGTCCTCGGTGTAGTCCAGGTAGCCCTTCAGCTCACCCTGGGAGGCCTTCTGGAACGCCGCGTTGACCTCTTCCTTGGTCACCACGCGCTCCGTCTCGACGACCAGGTCGGTGACGGATCCGGTCGGGACCGGGACCCGCATCGCCATGCCGTTGAGCTTGCCGGCCAGCTCCGGGATGACCAGCCCGAGCGCCTTGGCCGCGCCGGTGCTCGCCGGGATGATGTTCTCGGCGGCGGCACGGGCCCTGCGCAGGTCCTTGTGCGGGAAGTCCTGGAGACGCTGGTCGCTGGTGTAGGCGTGGACCGTGGTCATCAGACCCGAGACGACGCCGAAGTTCTCCAGCAGGACCTTGGCCATCGGCGCCACACAGTTGGTGGTGCACGAGGCGTTGGAGATGATGTGGTGGTTGGCCGCGTCGTACTTGTCCTCGTTGACACCCAGTACGATCGTGATGTCCTCGTCCGAGGCCGGAGCCGAGATGAGGACCTTCTTGGCGCCACCCGCGATGTGCTTCTCGGCGTCGGCCTTCTTGGTGAAGATGCCGGTCGACTCGATGACGATGTCGACGCCCAGCTCACCCCAGGGGATGTCGGCCGGGTTGCGCTCGGAGAGCACCTTGATGGTGTGACCGTCGACGGTGATCGTGTCGGCGGTGTGGGTCACCTCGGCCTTGAGCCGGCCCAGGATGGTGTCGTACTTCAGCAGATGCGCGGTGGTCGCGGTGTCACCCAGGTCGTTGACAGCCACGATCTCGATGTCTGCACCCTGCTCCAGCAGCGCGCGGAAGTAGTTACGACCGATGCGGCCAAAGCCGTTGATGCCTACGCGGATCGTCACGAACCGATCTCCTCGTTGGTACGCCGGGTTTCGACGCCGGCGAGTTGTATGGGATGTCCCCGACCGCTTATGACCCTACCTCTCCACGGCCTGGCTGGTGACATCGAGTGCCCGGGGAAACCGGCGGCGTCCGGTGACGGCCCGTGCCCGTACCGGCGTGCGGGGGCCGGCACGGGCACGGGCCGTGCGATCAGCGGTGGAGCGAGCGCAGCGCCCGGTCCAGGAGCGCGGCGCGCTCCCCCGCGTCGGTCAGGTGCTCCAGGCCGAATCCGAGGAGCACGGTGTCACGCGTGGTGACGGAGGCGTACGAGGCGAAGAGCGTCCGCGAGCGCGCCCAGTCCCCGGCGACGGCGGGGGATCCGGCGGGCGGGCCCGGCACGGCCCAGGCGCCCAGCGAGGTCTCGAACCCCTCGGCCTCCCGCTCCGCGCCGCCCACGACCAGGCGCGCGTCGTCGGCGAAGACGCCGCGCCCGCCGCTGCCGGGGTCGGTGACGTAGCTCAGCGACAGCTCGGCCTTCGTGCCCGCGTAGGCGCTCAGGTCGAAGGAGACCTGCTGCCAGCCGTCGGAGGCGCCGGTGAGGCTGTTCCAGGCGCCGCTGGTGCCGGTGGCGGTGCAGCCGTCCGCGCCGAGGGTCAGGTAGTGGCCGAGGAAGGGGTGGCCCTGGAGGAGGAAGCCCGCCTCGCACTCGGCGGGTACGGCGCCGCTGCTCGCGCCCCCGGCCTCGGGCAGGGTGGTCCAGTCCTCGCCGCCGCCGGTGCGGGCCTCCAGGAGGGCGTGGTCGTACCCCTCCTCCGTGTTCCAGTTGAGCGCGAGGCGCAGCTCGGGCCGGTCGGCCGCGCCGACACCGGTGAGGTCGACGGTGCGGGTGAGGCGGCGCCAGGCGTTGTCCTGGTGGGCGGTGGCGGCCATCCACTGGCCCTCGTAGGGGGCGTACGGGTTGGTGATGCCCGCGTACGAGCCCGTCTGGGCGCTCCTGAACTGCGGATACGTCGCCGGGTCCAGCGTGTCGGAGGTGACGGTGTACGCGCCCACCGGGTTCAGCGGACTGCCGGGCAGGGCGGCCAGCGCGCCGTTCGCGCCGGTGAGTGTCCCCGCGCCGGTGAAGCCGGTGGCGCCGGGGGTCGCGGTCCTGCCGTACGCGCCCAGGTAGTACTGGCTGAAGTCGTCGGTGGAGGCGCGGCCGATCTGGGTGGTGCCGCCGGCGAGCCGGCCGGCCTCGATCAGCTTGCCGCCCTCGTTGAGGAAGGCGCGCAGCGCGAGCTGGGTGGCGCCGCCGGGGGCCGTGGCGCCGGTGTGGTGGACGGCCGCCGAGAAGTGGCCGAGGACGCCGAGCGGGTGCGGGGCGCCCTGGGTGGCGACGTCCCAGACGGCGGCGGTACGGCCGCTCGCGCGCAGGGCGTCGGTGTAGGCGCCGGTCCGCTGGGCGGGGCCGCCCTCCTCGGCGATCACGAGCGTGTCGGCGCGGGGACGTTCGGCGACGGTGTAGCTGAAGTGCTCGCTGGAGGTGGGCTTCCCGGCCGCCGTGCGCGCGGTGAACCAGACCTCGACCTTGTCACCCGTACGAGCGGTTCCGGTCGTGCCTCGGTACTCGTCGAAGTGAAGGTTGTCCTCGCCGCCGTAGGTCTCGCCGCCCTTCCAGGCGTGGAGCTTCCCGGTCCGGGTACGGCCGCCGTCGACGCGGTACTTCAGCTCCTTGTTCCGCAGCGACTTGCGGGCGGTGACGGAGACCTCCTGGCCGGTGCCGCGCGCGTACGAGGTGGCGAACGGGTCGAGCGTGAAGTCCGGGGCGGTCAGGCCGACCGAGGAGGACGGCCGGTCGGGGTGGGCGGCGGTCTCGGCGACGGAGAGCGCGAAGGGGATGTTCTTGGCGAACTCGTCCTGGATCAGTTTCTCGTCGTCGGGGAAGTTGAAGCCCGAGCGGCAGTCCCTGGCCTCCCAGGCGTCGTCCGGGTCGAGTGCGGACGCGGTCTGGCAGGTCGTCATCTCCGGGGTGAACATCATCGTGCCGTTGACGTTCGCGGCGTGCCCGTCGGCCTCGCCGTTGGTGGTGTACAGCTCGGAGGAGACCTGCGGGTAGTAGCCGGGGACGGCCGGGTTCTCCGGCGTGCCCGCGAGCGCCTTGTAGAGCACGTCGTCGGGGGTGGGTGTGGCGACCTGCCAGCCGACGCCGTAGAGCAGCAGTTCGGCGGCGGAGTGGTAGTTGATGCCGTAGTCGAAGCCGATGCGCTTCTGGAACCGGTCGAGCGCCTGGGTCTCGGGCTCGGAACCGGGGCCGCCGCCGCGGTAGGTCTCACTGGCCGGGCGGGGCGACGAACCCTCGTCGTCGTAGCCCCACTTGTAGGCGAAGTTCCGGTTGAGGTCGACGCCGTCGCCGGAGGCGATCTGCCCGTCCCCGTTGACGTCACGGAGGTTCTTGCGCCAGAGGCGGTTGCTGTCGGAACTGTGGGTGAAGTCGTAGCCGTCCGGGTTGGCGGAGAGGACGAACCACAGCTCGGTGGAGTCGACGATCTTCGTGATCCGCCGGTCCTTGCCGTAGTTGTCGATGTAGTGGTGCATCAGCCGGCGGGTCATCTCGGGAGTGATCCACTCCCGGGCGTGCTGGTTGGACATGTACAGCACGGACGGCTTGGCACCGTCCTCGGTGGTCCGCGCGCCCTTGCTGAGTTTGAGGGCGAGGATGTCCTGGCCGCGCAGGGTCTTGCCGAGGGAGACGACCTTGGCTATCCGGGGGTTGGCCTGCCCGGCGCCGACGATCTCCTCCTGGAGGTTGCCCGCGCCGCTGTACGGGCGGAACACCCCGTCCCCGGCCGCCCGCAGCCGCCCGGCGGCCTGGGCGGACACCGTACGCTCCGTGACGGTGACGCCCTGCCGCTCCAGGTCGCGCGCCTGGGCGTCGGTGAGGAAGACCTCGACCTTGGCCGCGCCCTTCTCGGGGGCCCGTTCGCTCAGTTCGTGGGCGTCCTGGCCGGCCGCGAGGAGCAGGGGTACCTGCTCCTCGGTGACCTCGGCGTCGAAGACCTTCACCGCGTCGGCGGCGGTCCCCTGCCGGGCCGCCGCGCCGGGCGCCGGCTCCGCCTGGGCGGCGGTGGCCGCCGTCGTTCCACCCATCAGCAGCGCGCCCGCCACCAGGATCGATCCCGCTCTTCGTCTCATGTGCCCCTCTTGCCGTCGTCTGCCATGTCCCTGGACAGACGTCAGGCTCGCGAGGCCGCATGATCATGTCAAGAGCGCCTCAAGGGGCCGCGAAATACCTGCTGCCGGCACCTTTCGGTACCGGCAGCGGGTGTACGCGGCGAGCGGTGTACGCGGCGGCGCGGCGGCACTGACGTGGGTCACCCGTACGGGTCCTACCCGACGAGGCCGTCGGCCAGCTCCTCACTCAGATTGGACTCCGTACTCGGGATCCCGAGGTCCTGCGCCCGCTTGTCGGCCATCGCCAGCAGCCGCCTGATCCGCCCCGCGACCGCGTCCTTCGTCAGCGGCGGGTCGGCGAGCGCGCCCAGCTCCTCCAGGGACGCCTGCTTGTGCTCCATGCGGAGCCGGCCGGCGGCGGCCAGATGCTCGGGCACCTCCTCGCCCAGGATCTCCAGCGCGCGCTGCACCCGGGCCCCCGCGGCCACCGCCGCGCGGGCGGAGCGGCGCAGGTTCGCGTCGTCGAAGTTGGCGAGCCGGTTGGCCGTGGCCCGGACCTCGCGGCGCATCCGCCGCTCCTCCCAGGCCAGCACCGACTCGTGCGCGCCGAGCCGGGTGAGCAGGGCGCCGATCGCGTCCCCGTCCCGTACGACCACGCGGTCCACCCCGCGCACCTCGCGCGCCTTGGCGGCGATCTGGAGTCTGCGGGCCGCGCCGACCAGCGCGAGGGCGGCCTCCGGGCCCGGACACGTCACCTCCAGCGAGGAGGAGCGGCCGGGCTCCGTGAGTGAGCCGTGCGACAGGAACGCGCCGCGCCAGGCGGCCTCCGCGTCACAGGTGGCCCCCGAGACCACCTGGGGCGGCAGCCCCCGGATCGGGCGTCCCCGGCCGTCGACCAGGCCGGTCTGGCGAGCGAGCTGATCACCGCCGGTAATCACCCGAACGACGTAACGGCTGCCGCGGCGCAGCCCGCCGGGCGCCATCACCACGAGCTCGGAGTTGTGTCCGAAGATCTCCAGGATGTCCTTGCGGAGCCGGCGCGCGGCGATGCTGGTGTCCAGCTCCGCCTCGATCACGATGCGCCCGCTCACCAGGTGCAGCCCGCCCGCGAACCGAAGGATCGCCGAAACCTCCGCCTTCCTGCAGCACGTCCGGGTGACGGGGAGGCGGGCGATCTCGTCCTTCACCGCTGGCGTCATCGCCATGGGCCGATCCTTCCATGCATCCGAAAAATACGGTCGTACGCGGCTGCCAGCAGCTCCGGGTCGTGCCGGGGGGAACTGCCGGTCGCTGCCACCGGCGCCAGCTCGACGGCGGCACCGAACCGTTTGGCGGCATCGGAGAGAGATTCGCTGTCGGGCACGGCGGCCTCGTCGGCCAGCACCACGTCCAAGGCGAGTTTAGGGGCGTGTCGCCCCAAAACCTCCAAATGACGCTGCGGTGAGAAGCCATCGGTTTCGCCGGGTTGCGGTACGAGGTTCAGTGAGAGGACCCGGCGGGCCTTCGTCTCGACGAGCGCGTCGAGCAGTTCGGGCACCAGAAGATGCGGGATCACCGAGGAGAACCAGGAGCCGGGGCCGAGCACCACCCAGTCGGCGTCCAGGACGGCGGCGACGGCCTCGGGGACGGCAGGCGGGTCGTTCGGCACGAGGTGGACGGACTGCACCTCACCGCGGGTGAGCGCGACGGTCGCCTGGCCGCGCACCGTGTCGATCTCGTCCGGGCGCGCCGGGTCGTGGCCCCGTACGAGGGCCTGGAGCTCCAGCGGTACGGCGGACATGGGCAGCACCCGGCCGTGCGCGCCGAGGAGCTTGCCGACCAGGTCCAGGGCCTGGACGTGGTCGCCGAGCTGTTCCCAGAGCGCGACGATCAGCAGATTGCCGACCGCGTGCTCGTGCAGCTCGCCCTGGGACTGGAAGCGGTGCTGGATCACCCTGGCCCAGGTCTGGCCCCAGTCGTCGTCGCCGCAGAGCGCGGCGAGGGCCTTGCGCAGGTCGCCGGGGGGCAGGACGCCCAGCTCCTCGCGGAGCCGGCCGCTGGAGCCGCCGTCGTCGGCCACCGTGACGACCGCCGTGAGGTCGCCGGTGATCCGGCGCAGCGCGGCGAGGGAGGCGGAGAGTCCCATGCCGCCACCGAGCGCGACGACCTTGGGCTGGGCGGCCGGTCCGCGCCCCGACAGCGTGGGGATGCCCCGTCGCAGCCGGCGCAGCCGGAAGGTGCGTCCGGTCACTCGCGCCCCATGTCCCGGTGGACGACGACGGTCTCCATGCCCTCGGAGACGAGACGGGCGGCGAGCTTCTCGGACATGGCTACGGAGCGGTGCTTGCCGCCCGTACAGCCCACGGCGACGGTCACGTAGCGCTTGCCCTCGCGCCGGTATCCGGCGGCGATGAGCTGCAGCAGTTCGGTGTAGCGGTCGAGGAACTCCTTGGCGCCCGGCTGATTGAAGACGTACGCGGAGACCTCGTCGTTGAGCCCGGTGAAGGGGCGCAGCTCGGGGACCCAGTGCGGATTGGGCAGGAAGCGGCAGTCCACCACCAGGTCGGCGTCGACCGGCAGGCCGTACTTGTAGCCGAACGACATGACGGTGGCCCGCAGCTCCGGCTTCTCGTCGCCGGCGAACTGGGCGTCCATCTTGGCGCGCAGCTCGTGGACGTTGAGGCTGGAGGTGTCGATCACGAGGTCGGCGTCGCCGCGCAGCTCCCTGAGCAGGTCGCGCTCGGCCTCGATGCCGTCGACGATCCGGCCGTCGCCCTGGAGGGGGTGCGGGCGGCGTACGGACTCGAAGCGGCGCACCAGCGCCTCGTCGGAGGACTCCAGGAAGACGATCCGCCGGGTGACCTCCTTCGCGTCCAGGTCCGCCAGCGACTCGCGGAGGTTGTCGAAGAAGCGCCGGCCGCGGACGTCCACGACGACGGCGATCCGTGCCACATTGCCCTGCGAGCGGGCGCCCAGCTCCACCATGGTGGGGATCAGCGCGGGCGGCAGGTTGTCCACGACGAACCAGCCGAGGTCTTCCAGGCACTTGGCCGCGGTGCTGCGGCCCGCGCCCGACATGCCGGAGATGATCACCAGCTCGGGGATGGCCGCCTCGACGGCCTCGCCGTTCTCCTTCGTGGTGCCCGTACTCACGTGCCCTGCTCCGTCCCGGTCGTGCTCAGTCATGCGTGGTGCCCCCGTTGTCTTCCATGATCTCTCCTGTCGCCGTGTTCACGGCGGGTGCCGCCGGGGCCGCCGCGGCCAGGGCCACGGCGACGGACTCGGCCGTCTTGCGGCCCACCCCCGGCACCTCGCAGATCTGGTCGATTGTCGCCTGCCTGAGCCGCTTCACCGAGCCGAAATGCTTGATGAGTGCCTGTTTACGGGACTCGCCGAGGCCGACGACATCGTCCAGCGGACTCGTCCTGACCCGTTTGGCCCGCTTCGCCCGCTGGTACGTGATGGCGAAGCGGTGCGCCTCGTCCCGTACCCGCTGGAGGAGGTAGAGGCCCTCGCTGGAGCGGGGCAGCACCACGGGGTCGCTCTCGTCGGGCAGCCAGACCTCTTCGAGGCGCTTGGCGAGGCCGCAGACGGCGACGTCGTCGATGCCCAGCTCGTCCAGGGCCCGCTTGGCCGCGGCGACCTGGGGCTGTCCGCCGTCGACCACCAGGAGCTGGGGCGGGTAGGCGAAGCGCTTGGGCCTGCCGTCCTCCTCCGCGAGGGGTTCCGCCTCGGCCGGGGACTCCGGCGCGACCGGGGGTTCCTGCGCGGGCTGCCCCGGCCGGTCCTCGGACCGCTCTCCCGGCTCCTGCCGGCGCTCTTCCTGCCCCGGCTGTTCCCCGGACTGCTGTTCGACCTGTTCCGACCACTCCCCGGTCTTCTCCTTCTCCAGGAGATAGCGGCGGAAGCGGCGGCTGATCACCTCGTGCATCGACCGGACGTCGTCCTGGCCCTCGCCGTGCCAGACCTGGGTGTCCCCGACGCGGCCCTTGATCTGGAAGCGGCGGTACTCGCTCTTACGGGCGAGGCCGTCCTCGAAGACCACCATGGACGCCACGACGTCGTCACCCTGGAAGTGCGAGATGTCGTAGCACTCGATGCGCAGCGGCGCGCTGTCCAGGTCGAGCGCCTCGGAGATCTCCTCCAGGGCACGGGAGCGGGTGGTGAGATCGCTGGCCCGCTTGGTCTTGTGCAGGACGAGGGACTGCTGGGCGTTGCGCCCGACGGTCGCCATCAGGTCCTTCTTGTCGCCGCGCTGCGGGATCCGCAGCGAGACCTGGGCACCGCGGCGCTCACTCAGCCACTCGGTCAGGGCCGTGGTGTCGACGGGGTCCGCGGGCAGGGCGGGGACCAGCACCTCCTTGGGGACGGCGTCGCCGCGCTCCTCCCCGTAGAGCTGCTGGAGGGCGTGCTCGACGAGGCCCGCGGTGTCGACGGCCTCGACCTTGTCGGTGACCCAGCCGCGCTGGCCGCGGACCCGGCCGCCCCGTACGTGGAAGATCTGGACGGCTGCCTCCAGCTCGTCCTCGGCGACCGCGATCAGATCGGCGTCGGTGGCGTCGGCGAGCACGACGGCGTTCTTCTCCATCGCGCGGCGCAGCGCGCCTATGTCGTCGCGCAGACGGGCCGCCTTCTCGTACTCCATCTCCTCGGCCGCGTCCGTCATCCGCTGCTCCAGGCGGCGGATGTAGGCGCCGGTGCGGCCGGCCATGAAGTCGCAGAACTCCTCGGCCAGTTCGCGGTGCTCCTGGGGGCTGACCCGGCCGACGCAGGGCGCCGAGCACTTGCCGATGTAGCCGAGGAGGCAGGGGCGACCGGTGCGCGCCGCGTTCTTGAACACCCCGGCGGAGCAGGTCCGTACGGGAAAGACACGGAGCATCAGGTCGACGGTTTCGCGGATGGCCCAGGCATGTCCGTACGGGCCGAAGTAGCGCACGCCCTTCTTCTTCGCGCCGCGCATCACCTGGACGCGCGGGAACTCCTCGTTGAGCGTGACCGCGAGCGACGGATAGCTCTTGTCGTCGCGGTACTTGACGTTGAAGCGGGGGTCGAACTCCTTGATCCAGGAGTATTCGAGCTGCAGCGCCTCGACCTCGGTGGAGACGACGGTCCACTCGACGGAGGCGGCGGTGGTGACCATCGTGCGGGTACGCGGATGCAGACCCGCCAGGTCCTGGAAGTAGCTGGCGAGCCGCTGCCGGAGGCTCTTCGCCTTCCCGACGTAGATCACCCGGCGGTGGTCGTCGCGGAATTTGTAGACCCCCGGCGAGTCGGGGATCTGTCCCGGCTTGGGGCGGTAGCTGGAGGGGTCGGCCATGCACTCCACCCTACTGTCGGGGACCGACAGCGGACCTCGGTGCGACCTCCTGAACCCCGCTGCCCGGGGCGGGGAAGGGCCAGTGGCGGAGGCGGGCCCCGCGACAGGACGGCCTGCGGCGGGGCGGCCCGCAGCCGGAACCGTCCACGGCGGGTGCGTGGCTCAGGCCTTGGGGCCCGCGACGAGCTTCCCGCCCTGCTCCGTGACGGGCACCTCGGGCAGCGGGGCGGTGGCCGGGCCGTGCAGCACCTGGCCCGTCGTGACGTCGAACTTGCTGCCGTGGCACGGGCAGTCACCCACCGTGCCCTCCAGCGACCCCAGCAGGCAGCCCGCGTGGGTGCACTGCGCGCTGAACGCCTTGTACCGGCCCTTCGCCGGGCAGCTCACCACGACGCGCTGTTCCTTGTAGAGCTTGGCGCCGCCGACCGGCACGTCGGACGCCGCGCCCAGCTCGACCGGGGAGGTGGGCGTGGGGGTCTCGGCGTGGCCGAGCTTCGAGTCGGTGGAGCAGGCCGCCGCACCCAGCCCGGCGGCACCGGCGAGCGCGGCCCCCTTCAGCACGGTACGGCGAGGGGCGGGCGAGCCGGCCATGGTGTCTCCACTGGTCTGGGGGTCCGAACGGGCCGCCGGTGACGTCCGCGCGAGGCGTCGGCGACATACGTGACGATACCGGGGCCGTTCCGGCGGCCGTTCAGGGGCCGCCGTACGGCGCCCCGCCACCGTCGGGGCTTCTGCCGCCCTCGGGCCCCTGCCGCCGCCCGGCCTCCCGCCGCTCCCGGGCAGCTCACCCCTGCCGACGGGCGCCGGAGATCCGGCGCAGCACCTCGACCGCGTGACCGATCCGGTCGGGCGCCACGCCCTCCAGCTGCTCGGCGAGCAGCGCCTGGGCCGCCCGGTCGAGCCGCGCGAGGGTGTCGAACCCCTTACCGGTGGGCGCGACCCGCCGCGCCCTGCGATCCGCCGCCTCCTCCACGCGTACGACGAGACCCTGCCGCTCCAACTCCCCGACCTGCCGAGTGACATGGGGGGCGCGGACGCCCAGCCGTTCCGCGATCCGGCCGATGCGCAGCGGCTCCCGCTCGTCCGCCAGCACACGCAGCAGTGCGACGCCCGCCCGGTCGATCGGGGCTCCGGCCATGCTCACGAGCAGGTCGTGGGAGCGGGGCCGGGTGATGTCGTACGCGAGGGCGCTCAGCAGAACCTGCAGTTCGGCGATGCGGGCGGTGGCATCGCGCTCGCGGGCAGGGGAACCGTCCATCCGCCCCATCATGCCGGTTCCGGATGGCCGAAGAAGCACTTGCCCCATACACGCATCAGAGTGAGAAAATACTTTGGGTAACTAACATTCGACGGATACGGGCCCGGTCCCGTCAGGAGGGTTCCATGCGCATCCAGATCGCCCCGAACAGGTGCCACGCCGCCGCTCAGGAGGACGCGTCATGACCGAGACAACCGTTCCCGCCTTCCCGTACCGCCGCGCGACCGGCTGTCCCTTCGACCCGCCGCCGCAGTACGCGGAGCTGCGCAAGGAAGCGCCTGTCTCCCCGATCCGGCTGTGGAACGGCGCCGTGGCCTGGCTCCTCACCCGGTACCAGGACCAGCGCGCCGTACTCGCCGACCCGCGGTTCAGCTCGGACGTCACCCGGCCGGGCCATCCCGTCCAGAGCGCGGGCGTCTTCGCCCGGCGCGACCCCGAGCATCTGCCCTTCCTCGTCCAGGACGACCCCGAGCACAACTACACGCGGCGCATGTTCACCGCCCACTTCACGGTCAAACGCATCGCGGCCATGAAGCCCCGTATCCAGGAGGTCATCGACCACCTGCTGGACGCCATGGAGGCGGCCGGTCCGCCGGCCGACCTGGTCAGCGCTTTCGCCCTGCCCATGCCCTCGCTCGTCATCGGCGAACTCCTCGGGGTCCCCCGCGGGGATCACGGCCTCTTCCAGCGCGCCGCGCGCACCCTGGTCACGCTCGACAGCACACCGGAGGAGGCGAAGGCGGCCGCCGGGGAACTCGCCGGGTATCTCGACGACCTGATCGCCGTCAAGGACCGCGATCCGGCCGATGATCTGCTCAGCACTCTGGTGGTGGAGCGGGTACGCACCGGCCAGCTGGACCGGGCCCAGCTCGTCGAGAACGCGGTCCTGCTGCTCGCCGCCGGGCACGAGACCACCGCGAACATGACCGCCCTGGGCACCCTCGCCCTGCTCCATCACCCCGAACAGCTCGCCGTCCTCCGGGACAGCGACGACCCCGCCCGCGTGGCCAACGCCGTGGAGGAACTGCTGCGCTACCTCACCATCACCCACAGCGGGCGCCGCCGCGTGGCCATCGAGGACGCGGAGATCGCGGGCACGCTCATCCGCGCGGGCGAGGGCGTCGTCCTGGCCAACGACGCCGGGAACCGGGACGAGACCGTCTTCCCCGACCCGGACCGGCTCGACGTCGACCGGCCAGGGGCCCGGCGCCACATCGCGTTCGGCCACGGCACCCATCAGTGCCTGGGCCAGAACCTGGCCCGTGCCGAGCTGCAACTCGCCTATCCGGCGCTGCTGCGGCGCTTCCCCGGTCTGCGTACCACCGTCCCCGACAGCGAGCTCCGCTTCAAGGAGGACATGCTCGTGTACGGCGTCCACGAACTGCCCGTCGCCTGGTGACACGCCGCCGGCCGGCGGCGGACGCCAGGACTCAGCCGAGGAACGCGGCGAGCGCCGCGCGGAAGCCCTCCGGATCCTCGGTCCACGGCAGGTGTCCGGCGCCGGCCAGGGTGGTCCTGACCACCCGCGGCAGCGCGCGCTCCAGCGAGTCCACCGCCCAGCGGGGCCTGATGTCCAGCTCCCCGTCCACGATCAGCACGGGAACCTCCAGCGCCGCGCACCGTTCGCGCGGCGCGCCGGTGGCGAGGCTCTGCCTCATCTCCACGACGAGGGCGGTGTTGCACGGACGGTTGACGCCGAACCAGGGGGTCGCCATGGCCTCGGCGTACTCCCGCGCCCGGTCCGGGGCGGCCTCGAAGTCCGCCGACCACTGGAGGACGGCCAGTTCGCGGTCCTCCTCCGGTGTGCGGTCCTCGCCCCGGTCGCGCAGCTCCTCCCAGCGCCGCCGGTGCGTGCCCAGCTTCCGGCGGAAGGCGTCCTGGTAGTACGGGAGCCAGGTGTCGTCCTCGTCGATGCCCGTACCGGAGACGTAGATCAGCGCGCTGACCCGGTCGGGATGGGCCAGCGCGTAGCTGAGGGCGAGATGCGCGCCCCAGGAGTGGCCGAGCAGCGCCGTGCGCTCCAGGCCGAAGTGGCGCCGTACGGCATCGAGGTCGGCCACGGAGCGGGCGGCGCCGTACGGTCCGGAGCGCTGGGAGCGTCCGCAGCCCCGCTGGTCCCATCGGACGACCGGGCCGCCGCGCGTCCCCCAGCCGTCCCGGCTGCCCCTGCCGGCCCGGCCGACCCGGTTGTCCCCACTGTCCCTGCCGTCCCGCGGATCCGCCAGCAGCGCGGCCGGGGCCTCCAGGGTGTCCCAGAGACCCGGGCCGCCGTGGCAGAGGATCACGGGCCCGCCCGGTGCCCGCGCCGCCCGTGTGGCCCAGAGCCGTACCCCGTCATCCGTACGCACCGTCTCGTCCATCCCGCGGATTGTGCCGGATACGGGACGGACGGGACGGGCGTACGCCGGGCCTCAGGAGCGGCGCGAGCCGGTGGCGGACTTCTTGGCGGGTGCCTTCTTGGCGGGCGCCTTGGCGGCGGCCGTCGTCCTGGCCGCCGCTGTTGTCTTGGCCGCCGCTGTCGCCTTCTTGGCGGCCGCCCTCCTCGCCGGGGCCTTCTTCTCCGGGGGCGCCGCGTCACTGATCCGCTCGGCGTCCAGGATCTCCCGCAGGAACTTGCCGGTGTGGCTGGCCGGAACCCCGGCCACCTGCTCCGGGGTGCCCTCCGCGATGACCAGACCGCCGCCGTTGCCCCCCTCGGGGCCCATGTCGACCACCCAGTCCGCCGTCTTGATGACGTCCAGGTTGTGCTCGATGACGATCACCGTGTTGCCCTTTTCGACCAGTCCCGAGAGCACGGCGATCAGCTTGCTGATGTCCTCGAAGTGCAGACCCGTCGTGGGCTCGTCCAGAACGTAGACCGTACGGCCCGTGGAGCGCTTCTGCAGTTCGCTCGACAGCTTCACCCGCTGCGCCTCGCCGCCGGAGAGGGTCGGCGCGGACTGACCGAGCCGGACATAACCGAGACCGACCTCGTTGAGGGTCTTGAGGTGGCGCGAGATCGTCGGCACGGCCTCGAAGAAGTCCAGCGCCTCCTCGATCGGCATGTTCAGCACCTCGGCGATGGACTTGCCCTTGTAGTGGACCTCCAGCGTCTCCCGGTTGTAGCGGTCGCCGTGGCAGACCTCACAGGGGACGTAGACGTCCGGCAGGAAGTTCATCTCGATCTTGATCGTGCCGTCGCCCGAGCAGTTCTCGCAGCGACCGCCCTTGACGTTGAAGGAGAAGCGGCCCTGGAGGTAGCCGCGGACCTTCGCCTCCATCGTCTCCGCGAAGAGCTTGCGGACGTGGTCGAAGACACCGGTGTACGTCGCCGGGTTGGAGCGGGGCGTACGGCCGATGGGCGACTGGTCGACATGGACCACCTTGTCGACCAGATCGTCCCCGTCGACCCGGGTGTGGCGCCCTGGCACCGACTTCGCGCCGTTCAGCTCACGGGCGAGGTGCGTGTACAGGATGTCGTTGACCAGCGTCGACTTGCCGGACCCCGAGACGCCCGTGACCGCCGTGAACACCCCGAGGGGGAACGACACGTCGATGTCCCGGAGATTGTTCTCCCGGGCGCCGTGCACCGTGAGCCGCCGTCCCGGGTCGATGGGCCGGCGCACGTCCGGGGTCGGGATCGCCCGCTTGCGGGAGAGGTACTGTCCGGTGATCGACTCCTTGTTGGCCAGCAGCCCCTTCAAGGGACCCGAGTGGACGACCTTGCCGCCGTGCTCGCCCGCGCCGGGGCCGATGTCGACCACCCAGTCGGCCACCTTGATCGTGTCCTCGTCGTGCTCCACGACGATCAGGGTGTTGCCCATGTCACGCAGCCGGACCAGGGTCTCGATCAGCCGGTGGTTGTCCCGCTGGTGGAGTCCGATGGACGGCTCGTCCAGCACGTACAGCACTCCGACGAGACCGGAGCCGATCTGGGTGGCGAGCCGGATGCGCTGTGCCTCACCGCCGGAGAGGGTGCCCGCGGCGCGGTTCAGCGACAGATAGTCGAGGCCGACGTCGACCAGGAACCTCAGCCGTTCGTTGACCTCCTTGAGGACCCGCTCGGCGATCTTCTTGTCGCGTGCGTTCAGCGTGAGTCTGCCGAGGAAGTCGGCGCAGTCGCTGATCGACAGCGCGGAGACCTCGGCGATGGACTTGTCCATGACCGTGACGGCCAGGACGATCGGCTTGAGCCGGGTGCCCTGACAGGTCGGGCAGGGCACCTCGCGCATGTAGCCCTCGAAGCGCTCCCTGCTGGTGTCGCTCTCGGCCTCGGTGTGGCGCCGCTTGACGAAGGAGACGGCCCCTTCGAAGGCGGGGGTGGTGTAGGCGCGCTCACGGCCGTACCGGTTGCGGTAGCGGACCTCGACCTGGGTCTTGTGGCCGTGGAGCAGGGCCTTCTTGGCGCGCTGCGGCAGGCCGGCCCAGGGGATGTCCGTACGGAAGCCGAGGGCATTGGCGAGGCCGCCGATCATCCGGCCGAAGTACTCCTTGGTGTGGCCGTGGGACCAGGGGTGGATCGCGCCCTCGTCGAGGGACTTGTCCTCGTCGGGGACGATCAGCTCCGGGTCGACCTCCATGCGCGTACCGATGCCGGTGCAGTCGGGGCAGGCGCCGAAGGGCGAGTTGAAGGAGAAGGAGCGGGGCTCCAGCTCCTCGAAGGACAGATCGTCGTACGGGCAGTAGAGGTGCTCCGAGTACATCCGCTCGCGCTCGGGGTCGTCCTCGGGGAGGTCCACGAAGTCGAGCACGACCATGCCGCCGGAGAGCCCGAGCGCGGTCTCGACCGAGTCGGTCAGCCGGCGCTTGGCGCTGTCCTTCACCGTGAGACGGTCGACGACCACCTCGATGGTGTGCTTCTCCTGCTTCTTGAGCGTGGGCGGCTCGGTGAGCTGGATCGTTTGCCCGTCGACCCTGGCCCTGCTGTACCCCTTGGTCTGGAGGTCCGCGAAAAGGTCCACGAACTCTCCCTTGCGCTCGCGCACGAGCGGGGAGAGGACCTGGAAGCGGCTGCCCTCGGGCAGTTCGAGCACCCGGTCCACGATGGCCTGCGGCGACTGGCGGGAGATCGGCCGGGAGCACTGGGGGCAGTGCGGCTTGCCGATCCGGGCGAAGAGCAGCCGGAGGTAGTCGTAGACCTCGGTGATCGTGCCGACCGTGGAGCGCGGGTTGCGCGAGGTCGACTTCTGGTCGATGGAGACGGCCGGGGAGAGCCCTTCGATGAAGTCGACGTCCGGCTTGTCCATCTGGCCGAGGAACTGCCGGGCGTACGAGGACAGCGACTCCACGTACCGGCGCTGTCCCTCGGCGAAGATCGTGTCGAACGCGAGGGAGGACTTACCCGATCCCGAGAGCCCGGTGAAGACGATGAGTGAGTCACGGGGCAGGTCGAGCGAGACGTTCTTGAGATTGTGCTCGCGCGCGCCACGGACGATGAGACGGTCGGCCACGCCGGTCCGCACCTTTCTGGAGAGAAGCAGGGGCAAAGCCCCCGACCCAGGGTACGGGGGGCCGCCAAAACGGTGAATATGCGAGAAACGGAACACCGGGCGCGGTCGTGCCGCGCGGGGTTTTCCTCTTGGCCAGGATGCCTCTACCGAGCTTATAGCACGCGCATTCGATTTACGGCGGGGTCCTGCCGTCTTCACCCGATCGAGTGGCGGCGCTATCGTCGGCGCCATGATCGACCACGTGCGTGACCTGGAAGCGGTACGCGAAGCGACCGAGCGGCTCCTCAGCGCAGCCGCCGCACTGGACAACGCCGCGGTCGCCGCGCCGTCACGGCTCCCGGGGTGGAGCCGCGGCCATCTCCTGGCGCATATCGCCAGGAACGCGGACGCTCTGGTCAATGTCCTCGAAGGCCGGCCGATGTACCCGGACGCCGCGACCCGTGACACGGACATCGGGCGGGACGCCCCGAGGCCGCTCGCCGTCCAGCTCGCCGACGTACGGGACTCCGGCGACCGCTTCCTGCGGGCCGGCGCCGCTCCCGCCGACTGGACGCGTGTGGTCACCCTGCGCAACGGGGTCACCGATGTGGCGGCCCGGGTGCCGTTCCGGCGGCTGGTCGAGGTCGAGCTGCACCATGTCGACCTGGGGCTCGGCCGTACGCTCGAAGACCTGCCCGAGGAGTTCACCGGACGGGAGATCGACTTCCTGGCGCAGCGCTTCTCCGGCCACGCCGAGGTCCCGCCGCTGGCACTGAGCACGCCGGACGGACGCCGCTGGCGGACCGGGCGCGAGGAGGGCACGCCGTTCTCGGTGACCGGCCCGGCTCCGGAGCTGATGGGCTGGCTCGCGGGCCGCCGCGACGGCACGGCCCTGACCCTCCCGGCCGGCGCCCTGCCCGTACTGCCGCCGCTCTAGGGCCGCCCGTTCGGATCTTGCCGGGCTCCCCCGTCCGACCTCCCGGGGCCTAGGGTGATCCGTATGACATACAGCGGAACCGTGACGGTCGGCGGACCGGCGGACGTACATGAGCTGCCCGCCCTGATGATCTCCAAGGTCGCCGTCGGGCCGATGGAGAACAACGCCTATCTGCTGCGCTGCCGGGCCACCGGCGAGCAGCTCCTGATCGACGCGGCCAACGAGGCCCCGACCCTGCTGACGCTGATCGGCGACGGGGGCATCGCCTCCGTCGTCACCACCCACCGGCACGGCGACCACTGGCAGGCCCTCGCCGAGGTCGTGGCGGCCACCGGGGCACGGACCTACGCGGGCCGGTACGACGCGGAGGGCATCCCCGTACCGACCGATGTGCTCGTCGACGACGGGGACACCGTCCGGGTCGGCGAGATCGCGCTCACCGCCGTCCACCTGGTGGGGCACACCCCGGGTTCGATCGCCCTCGTGTACGACGACCCGCACAACCACGCCCATGTCTTCACCGGCGACTGCCTCTTCCCCGGCGGCCCCGGCCGGACCGCGGACCCGGCGGCCTTCGCCTCGCTGATGGACGGCCTCGAAACGAAGGTCTTCGGGAAGCTGGCCGACGAGACGTGGGTCTACCCCGGCCACGGCGACGACTCCACCCTCGGCGCGGAGCGCCCGCATCTCGCGGAGTGGCGGGCGCGCGGCTGGTAGCCCCGCCGCTGTCTTACGGGCCCCGTAAGACAGCGAGAAGCGGGGCGGGGGGGCGGCGGGACCCCCCGCCCCCCGGGGCGCGGGCGCAGCCGCGGGCGGGGGTAGTGCGCGACGAGCGGGGCGAGG
>NZ_JBHZEJ010000095.1:0-26978 GCF_042756365.1 Streptomyces sp. NPDC059092 | reverse complement strand
CCGTCCTTTCGGCAGGGGGAGCGGCGCGGGCGCGGGCCTCCTCACTCCCCGAAGCGCCGCCGCCAGCGGACCTCGCCGTCGTGCCATTCATCGGTGGGGCTCAGCCCGACCGCCGCCGCGACCGCGCCCGACACCCGGTGTCCGGGACGGATATGGGCGATCACCGTCCCCACGCGCTGCTCCTCCAGCCACCGGACCAGCCCGCGCGCCGCTTCCGTGGCGAACCCCCGTCCCTGCCACGGCGTCCCCACCACCCAGGAGATCTCGGCGACCGTCTCGTCCCGCAGGGTGCGGTGCGGGGTGACGGTCGCCTGGACCGTACCGGACAGCTCTCCCGGTCCCTCCCGCTCCGTCAGCACCCAGTTGCACCAGGAGAAGGCCGGATCCGGTGAGCCCGCGACCATCCTCGTGTACCGCACACGCAGCTCCTCCGCCGTCGACGGTCTGCCGCCGATGAACGTGTGCAGTGCGGGGTCGGCGAGCACGCCCGCCATCTCCTCCGCGTGCTCGACGCGCAGCGGCAGCAGGGTCAGCCGCTCCGTCTCGATCACGGCGGTCCGTACGGAGGTCACGACGGATCCCGCCGCAGGTCGTCCCCGTACGGCGCGTCCGGCCCCGGAGGGCGGAGCCAGGGCCGGGTCAGGACGGCGTGCAGCCGCCCGTGCCTGATGGCGAACTCCGGCAGGGAGATCCCGAACTCGTCGGCGAGTTCGGCGAGCGCCTCGTACTCGTCGTCCGGATCCAGCCCGGGGCCGCCCGCCCCCGAGCCCCCGTCCTCCTCGAACCGCCCGTCGAAACCCTCCCCCTGATCCTCGAAATCCTCCTCGTACTCGGGGAACAACTCCTCCGGGTCGAGCGCGTCCGGCAGCTCCCCCCACTGCTCGATCTCCTCACCGCGCACCGTGAACCCGTACACGCGCTCCCCGTCCTCGGCGTACGAGAAGTGGAACGCGGCCGGTGGCGCCGACAGCCCGCCGCCACGCTCGCACCACACGGTGACCGACTCGCCGCCCGCCGACGCCGCGTCGCCCAGCCCGGTCAGCCGGTCCGGCAGGAGCGCTTCGGAGAGATGCGCACGGCTCTCGTAGGCGAAGCTCCAGCCGTCCCCGCACCTGCCCACCCGCGCGACGGGCCGCCGCTCCCCGCTCTCCGGGCCGAACCGGGCCGTCGCCACCTCGTCCTCGCCGGCCGGCGCCAGCAGCGGCGGTCCCTCGCCGATCCGGCCTGCCAGCTCCTCCGGCGAGACCCCCTGTACGAAGATGAAGCGGTAAGAGCTGTCCCGCTGCACGCCCGGGGACGGCTCGTCCGCGAGCCAGGCCAGCCCGTCGTCCCACGACGTGGCCCCGCCCTCAGCGATCCCCGCACCGATCCCGTGACCGGTCCCCGCCTCCGGGTCCCGCCCCTCCGCGCTCCGGGGCGTCTCCAGCAGGTACCGGCCGCGCTCCGGAGTGATCACCGGCCCGAGCAGGGGATCGGTGAGCAGTCCGACCGGGGCGATGCGCTCGTCGCCGGAAGGCTCCCAATAGGCCACGGCGTCGGCGAGGGTGTCCCAGGCCGCCTCGGTGTCCCCCCAGCGCGCCTGTTCCCGCGCCGCGCCCACCGCGTCACCGAAGGCCCCCGACGCCTCGTACCGGAACGGCTCGTCCAGCGGCCCCACGACGCGGTCCCGCGTCCCTCCGCCGCTCAGCAGCGCCTCCATCTGGACGCGCAGACCCCGCGCCCGGGGCCTGCCGCACTCCTCCGCGTCCGTGAACACCTTCAACGAGCTGTCTGCGGCCTCACCGCGCAGACAGGCCAGCCGCGCCCGCTCGACCTCCGCGTCCAGCTCGCGCGTCGTGTCGTTCTCGAACCCCGGTGTGTCCCGGTACCCGTGGTGGAAGCTCCGGAACAGGGCCTGCATGAGGTCCATGAAGGACGCGTGCCGCTCCGGGGCGCCGTCCGGCCGGCCCCGATGGAGGTACGCGGCCCACTCCCCGTCCGCGCTCACATCCCCGGGGTCGAGGAGGACCTCCGGTCCGTCCGCCTCCACGGAGAGCAGGAGCGCCCTGCCCCACATCTCGGCCCGCACGGTCTCCTCCGCTTCCTGAAGGCCGTGCGGATCCCCGTACCAGCGCGTCGCGTCCGTCGTGCCCAGCAGAGGGATGTCCGTCCCGGCGGGTCGCCAGCCGTCCGTGACGGCCAGGAACGACCGGTAGGTCGGCGGCAGCACCACATCCGGCCCGAGCCGCTCCTCCAGCGCGCTGATCCGCCCCGGATCGGCGCCCGCGAACCCGAGCCACGGCTCGCGCGGCGCGTGCGCGGCCGAGGCCCCGTCCGGGCCCGGATCCGCGTCCTCCCGGGCCCGCGCGCCGGGGGAGCCGGCCCAGTCCGCACTCCACCGCTCCAGGAAGGGACGCCAGTTGTAGGTCTTCATGTCGTTCATGGTGCCAGCGCCCACTGACAATCCCCCCGCGCCCGTCCACAGCCGGGCCCGCCCGGCTGGCCGAGCCGCGCGCCCTCCCGCTAACCTGGTCGGAAGCACGAAACGGCGGTGGGGCCCGCCGTACCCGAACCGCGGTGCGACCACCGCCAACGGTCCCTACTTGCGATGGAGCGCGCCCCGGCGCGGGCGCCCGGCGAGTAGGAGAGAGCCCCGGTGATGACCGACCCCACAGATCCCGACGCGGAGACCACGGCCACGGCCGCCGGGCCGGCCCCCGCACGCCGCCTCCGCGGCCGGCTGCTGGCGCCGGCGGCGCGGGTACCGCGGATATCGCCGGTGGCGGCCGCGGTCGCCGTGGTGGCGCTGGGCGGCGTGACCGGGGCGTCGGCCCGCTACGGCGCGTCCCTCCTCTGGCCCACCGGCCCCGGTGTCTTCCCGTGGACGACCCTCACCGTGAACGCGGTCGGGTGCGCGGTGATCGGCGTGTTCATGGTGGTGATCACCGATCTGCGGACGGCACACCCCCTCGTACGGCCCTTCTTCGGCACGGGCGTCCTCGGCGGGTTCACCACGTTCTCTACGTACGCGGTGGACATCCAGCGCCTGGTCGCGGACGGCCGGGCGGGCCTCGGCACGGCCTATCTGGGACTGACCCTGCTCGCCGCGTTCGCGGCGGTGTGGAGTGCGGTGTGGGCGACCCGCCGCGTACTGAAGTGGAGGCAGGCATGACCGGACCGACCGGTACGGCGCTCCGTCTGACGGTCTTCCTCGGCGAGAGCGACCTGTGGCACCACAGGCCCGTCTACACGGAGATCGTCCACCGCGCCCACCGAGCAGGCCTCGCGGGCGCCAGCGTCTTCCACGGCGTCGAGGGCTTCGGCGCCTCCTCGATGATCCACACCCAGCGGCTGCTCTCGCTCAGCGAGGACCTGCCCGTGGCGGTCGTGATCGTCGACACCGAAGAACGGATCAGGGCCTTCCTGCCGCAGCTCGACGAACTGGTCGGCGGGGGCCTGGTGACCCTGGACCACTGCGAGGTCGTCCGCCACGCGGGCCCGGAGGCAACCGGATGAACTGGCTCCTGGTCGTCCTGGGCGCCGCCGTAGGCGCCCCTCTCCGCTATCTGACCGACCGTTCGATCCAGCGGCGCCACGACTCGCTCTTCCCCTGGGGCACCTTCACCGTCAACGTGACCGGCTGCCTCGTCCTCGGCCTGGTGACGGGCGCGATCACCGCGGGCGCGGCCTCCTCCTCCGTACAACTCCTCCTCGGCACGGGCTTCTGCGGCGCGCTCACGACCTACTCCACCTTCAGCTACGAAACCCTCCGCCTCACGGAGGACGGCGCCCACTTCTATGCCGCGGCCAACGTCCTCGCGAGCGTGGCGGCGGGCCTGGGCGCGGTCTACCTGGGCATCGCGCTGGCGCAGGCGCTGTGGTCCTAGCCGAGCCCCCTCACGAGCCCCTGGGAAGCCCTACTGACCGCGCCAGATGTTGTCGTACGCGGCTTCCTCGATGACCCGCCGCTGCCGTACGGCCTCCAGCTCCATCACCGCGTCGTTGACGGCGGCGAGCACGGTCACGACCGAGTCGTCGGCGATCTCCGGGGAACCCTCGTCCGGCGGCTCCCCGATCCCGAGCGCACCGGCGAGCGCGGCGAGCACCGGCTCCCCCGAAGCCCAGCGGTCGGCCGCGTGACGGCGCTCGGGGGAGTCGGCCAGGGCGGTCCGGCCGGTGTCGACGGGAATCCAGCGGCGGCGTTGCCGGGTGAGCTGCCCCTCCGACTCCAGGGCGGCGAGGTAGACATCGGACAGCCCACGGCCCCGCCGCCACAGCCAGTCGTCGACCGACTCGTACGGCTCCTGCCGGACGAGCGCCCCCGCCGCCTCGTCCAACAGCCGGTCGGACAAGGTCCACCGGGCCCCCGGCACGATGCGGTCGCCCTCCAGAGTGAGCGCCTGGGCACCGACGAGGTCGATCACCTCGGCCCCGGCGAGCACGAGCGACAGATCACCCCGCTCCACGGGCCGGCTGGAGCCGACGTCCAGGGTGACGGTCAACAGGTCCCGCGGTGTGGTCATGAGCGGCTCCGTATCAGAGGCACTGTGGCGATCCCGGCCGACTGTAGTGTCCCCGAGAACTTCCGGCAGGCATGGAACAGCCCCTCGGAACGAGGCTGTTTCGCCTGTTCGGAGGGGCTGCCGGGAAGCTTTCCGAAGTACCCCGGAAGTTCTCCGGAAGCTCTTCGGACGTCCGCGCTCTAGATGTCGAAGTACAGGCACGAAATGCCTCCGACCTGTACGGGGCATGCTTTCCGGCAGCTGTCGGTGCACAACGGGTGCGACATACGTTGGCAGTTCGGTCCAGCACAGGAGGACGCCCCTCCGGCACGATCCCCACCACGGCGGAAACAACATCGACGTCTTCGAGTCAGCCACATTCATCGCAATCCGGCCGGCACCCCCATCGCTGGATCGACCCCGTCCAACAATCCGCGCACTACGCAGTAAGGCGAACCCCCGCACCCGCCCGCCGCCAAGCAATCCGCCCCGCCAGCACCGCGCCATCAGCCACCGCAAGCCCCCCGTCCCCACTCGCAATCCGCTCCTGGCAACGGGACTTCGCGATAGACCAGATGCACGCCGAAGGCGAACAGTTGCGGCGTGTTTCAGGCCGAACGTTGTCAGCCTGGGTTCTCGAGGCATCGCGGGTCGCGGAACGAGCGCAGACAAGGCTGGCGTGCGCAGCAACTGTTGGACCAGGGCGCTCGGGTCGGCGCCTTCATCATGCTTGCCCTGCCGTCCGTCGCCTACGCCGAATCGACCTTGACGACGCCCTCGTCCCACCGGGCTGCGCACGCATCTGCCGGCGATTCTGCAAGAGGACCCTCTCAGCAACAGTCAGAAAATATTATCAACTAATTCTTTGCGAGTATCGCTTTAACGTCGCGAGTGTCGCAGTTCGTAGGGTGGCGAGATCCTCCTGCATCATGCTTCAATATCACGCGAAGCGGCGCCATGGAGATTCTGATGATCGCAGCAATGGTAACGGCGTGCGCCAGTATTCTGATTGCCGTCATGGCCTACTGGCTGAACCATCAAGGAGAAACTCGCAGATCTCTGAGAGAAGCACGAATCGAGCGGGTGAGCAGTCAGCTAAAGCATCTCTACGGCCCACTTCTCGTTCTCACGGAAACGAACGAGAAGGTGTGGAATGAGTACTACAGGCGTTACACGCTACCCGTTGGTGCAGGCCCGGCTGAGATGCCATTATCGGAACGAGGGGAGGCGCGGTGGCACAAGTGGGTAGTAGCGGTGTTCGCTCCCACGGCCCAGAAGATACGGGAGATCATCACTGCGCGAGGTGACCTGATCATCGGGGGAGAAATGCCGCCTGTCGTCCTGGAATTTTGTGCTCACGCAGCGACCTATGATGCCCTCTTGGCGGACTGGGACGAATCGGGCCCGAGTAAATCAACTCTGATTCGCCATCCCGGAAACAAATTTCTGTCCTACGTTCGTGAGTCGTATGGATCACTCAAGGCCGAACAGGCCCTCTTGCTTAAGGCCGCACGTGAGGCTGGCAGAACCGGATCCGATCGGTCAGCGCGCTGACCGAAATGGAAGGAGACCGCTATCAAGATATTTCTGAGCTGGTCCGGAGAGCGCTCCAAGAAGACTGCTGAAGCTCTTCGGTCCTGGTTGCCGGATGTCCTCCAATGCATCAACCCCTGGCTCTCTAGTCTGGACATTTCCGCCGGCAGGAGAGGGGTTAGGGAGATCACCGACGAGCTTTCTGAAACGAATTTTGGGATCATCTGCATAACTCCAGACAATCAAAATTCCAGGTGGCTAAACTTTGAGGCCGGTGCCCTAGCCAAGCAGGTCGAGGGTGGCTATGCCGTCCCTTTCCTGATCGGCATGAAAACTACCGATCTCGTCAGCCCGCTCAGTCAGTTCCAAGCCATCATCGGAGATAGCAAAGACGACGTACTTAAGCTTCTTTTTGATATCAATGAAGCCTCGGGTGGTCTGGCACTCCCACGCGAAAGATTGGAACGCGCCTTCCAGAGGAGTTGGCCGGAGTTCGAGAGCCGCATCAGTGCAATTTCGTCGAGGGGCAAACTCGAGAATTCAGTGCAGCGATCCGATGCTGACATGACCGAAGAGATTCTCCTCATTGCCCGACAGCTCGATCACCGCATGGCGGAGATCGAGAGACATTCGCTACGGGTGGACGGGGCGCCGAGGCATCCATCTCGGGAAGTTCGCCGGATCAGTGAAGAGAAGTTTATTGCTTCCTCATTTGCGAAGATCGGTTGGGAGGCCGTCCGCTCCTCCTGGGAGGGGGAGAGTGTAGTCATTCTAGGACAGGGTTCAGATGGGTCATCGAAGTCGATTTCGCGCGATTTTGTCGATCGGCTCGCTAAATCCCTGGGCCGGCAGGTGGTCGTGCTAGGGGAGGCCGGGAAGGTGATCGTTCGCAGCAGCCTGCCGTGAAATCCCAACGTGGTTCGGGGGGTCGAATTTCAACTCGACCGGCATCGGCATTTTCTCTCCCTTCTTCAAACGTCGAAGACGCAATTCTCCAGCCTTATCCGGATCAACCCAGGCGTTCCATGCTCTAATGTAAATTGCAACCTGATCCCGCATGTCCATCCTGCGCTTGGAACCCCGCTTCTGTGTGTCCCTCGGAACTTCTCGCAGAGTGAGCCTCGCATCGCCAGGCTCCAGACTTGCACCCGACTTGAGCCCCGCGATCCAGTCGTCGATCTCAGCAGCGGGTGCCGCCTCGGTCGTCAAGAAATAGCCTAGTGCCGCTGCCGTTGGACTCGCGAACAGGTGCTTGGAAAGCTCGCGACCGGTGGCCACTGCCTCTTCGTACATGTCTTTGTCTTCGTTGTATGCGGCCAGGATCCGATCGTTCGATACGCGAGCCTGCACACCGCTCCAGCGATCCTCCGGCATTGCCTTGAAGAGAATGACGTGACGGATAGTGGAGGAAAGTAGGGGCAGATACTTTGCGCCGGTTGAAAACAGGGTATCCGCTGCACTTCGACGCTTTCCGGTATCGAGAACCGAGAAGGAATCTTTTGATAGCCCGCCGACAACAAGCATCTCTACTGGAGTGTTGGCCTCGATGATTGCATGGAGGCGATGCCGGCCGTCGAGAAGCGAGCCGGTCTTGTCAAAGGCAATTCCCTGATGAGTCAACTTCCACTCGCCGCGGAGAATGCTCTCCTTCAGAGATTTTACGTGTCCCATGTCTAGGCGTCTATTGGCTGAAGCCTGGGAAAGAAAAGTTTCGGCAATTTCAGGGGTTACCTTGACGATTCGCCAAACGAGGTTTTCGTCCGAGTCGTCCGGCTCCCCCGACCCTGTAACGGTAGTAGTCATCCTCTGATCTTAAGGTCGCGGAAACCCGATCCCTTGTTTTTGATCACAAGTGACCAATTTTGATCAATGAAGCGCTATTTTGACACCTCAATTTCCTGATTTAAGCGGGTCAGAGTCTACTTGGAACTCGTCACGCGAACACCGATTCTGTTGGTTGAGGCATCGATTCCCCAGCTGACGCCAAGACGTTTGGACGGGTCAAGAGTGAGGATCGTCTTCATTATGGAGAAGTGGCCTTCGCGGCACTGCTGACAGCGAGTCAGAGGGCGAGCCACGCGGTACGCAATCGTTACCTCGGAATCACGCAACGGTTGTTTTTCCGCCGAGGTGCACCCCAGACACATGGCGGATCACTCATCGGTACTCCGCGCAAGTTGCTCTACATGTGATTCGCGCCGATAAGGCGTGCGAGAGGAGGGCTCAAGAGTGAGTTCATGGCCAGAGCGAGGTGCAGGCGCGGCCCGGCGCTTCGCTGGATTCCAGAACCGTCAGCCGATGTCAGGTACCTTGATGAGCCACCCTTGCTCGAAGCCTGCGTGACGGCGGAAGGACGAAGCGAAGTGACGGAGGACGGCATACCCGGCGTCGCGGTCCTCAGCTGATCGGGTCGGCTGAACGAACGCCTCTGCTTGACCAACGATGTACGTGAAGCATCGCTCCCATTCCTCGTGGCCGGGAAGCCCCACTCGGGCTGCACACCTCTGCTGTACGAAGGCGAGGAGCTGAGGCCAGTCCCCGTCGGCGCGCTGGTCAGCCTTGGACGCCAGATCGATGGCATGCCCGGCGGTGACGAGGCGGTGTGACAGCGCCTTCGCTCCGGC
The DNA here is from genome assembly GCF_042756365.1 of Streptomyces sp. NPDC059092. NCBI lineage: Bacteria > Bacillati > Actinomycetota > Actinomycetes > Kitasatosporales > Streptomycetaceae > Streptomyces > Streptomyces sp. NPDC059092. Next base: position 18,340 of record NZ_JBHZEJ010000095.1, on the reverse strand, counting down.
CATCAAATCGCGTTGATCGTCCGGCAGGGTCGCCATGTCGAAGTTCTTCAACCGCCGGTAGGCGATCCGGACAACCTCACAGAATGGGCCGTCCTCTAGATACTTCTCCTCGTAGCCCTGGGTTTGTCCCGCTGCGGTAAGCGCTCGCCAAATCTCGATACGGCGTGGCCACCGAAGAGGTCTGCGACGCGATCGGGGATCTTGAACATGGTTCTCCCGCTTGTTCTGGCCCCGCGCCGACTCGAGTGTACGGACAAAGGGTGTTCGGCACTCCATCCTGCCGCAGGATCCCACCATCCATACCGCACCTCTTGGTCGCGACTGCGTCACCAACGGAACGACCTCGTCGCATCGGTCGAAGTAGTGCCGCTACGGTCATGCCGTCGTAGAACATCTTTGGGGACCTGCACTCTCGTCGCATGCTCAGGAGGCGGCGACGACGCGAAGCCGAGCACTGCGACTGAGAGCAGCCACTTGCGTGGTTGCAGTTGCGGCTAAGGAGCGGCTCTCGGCTACCTATCGCCGTGCACGGAGACCAAACAAACCAACGAGGGCCGCTACCCCGGCAATGGGGTGGCGGCCCTCGCAGTGGTCCTGACGTCACATCAGGGAATCGGTCCAGCGGTGCATACTCGGTGCACAAGGGGGTGGAAAGCAAGCAGTTACCGTGAGAATTGGTGAGAAGTTTTCTCGCAGGTCAGAGCTTGTTTGTGAGCCTTCCGCCCAGGCGGCCCGACTTCGCGGTCTAGATGTCGAAGTACAGCTCGAACTCGTGCGGGTGCGGACGGAGCTGGATCGGCGCGATTTCCTTCGTGCGCTTGTAGTCGATCCACGTCTCGATCAGGTCCGACGTGAAGACGCCGCCCGCCTGGAGGTACTCGTTGTCCGCCTCCAGCGCGTCCAGGACGGCCGGGAGGGAGGTCGGGACCTGGGGGACGCCGGCGTGCTCCTCAGGGGCGAGCTCGTAGAGGTCCTTGTCGATCGGCTCGGCCGGCTCGATCTTGTTCTTGACGCCGTCCAGGCCGGCGAGGAGGAGCGCGGAGAAGGCCAGGTACGGGTTGGAGGACGGGTCCGGGGCGCGGAACTCGACGCGCTTGGCCTTCGGGTTCGAGCCCGTGATCGGGATGCGCATCGCCGCGGAGCGGTTGCGCTGCGAGTAGACCATGTTGACCGGGGCCTCGAAGCCGGGGACCAGGCGGTGGTACGAGTTCACCGTCGGGTTGGTGAAGGCCAGCAGCGACGGGGCGTGCTTGAGGATGCCGCCGATGTAGTACCGGGCGGTGTCCGAGAGGCCCGCGTAACCCTGCTCGTCGTAGAAGAGCGGGGTGCCGCCCTGCCACAGCGACTGGTGGACGTGCATGCCGGAGCCGTTGTCACCGAAGATCGGCTTGGGCATGAAGGTCGCGGTCTTGCCGTTGCGCCAGGCGACGTTCTTCACGATGTACTTGAAGAGCATCAGGTCGTCGGCGGCGGCCAGCAGCGTGTTGAACTTGTAGTTGATCTCGGCCTGGCCGGCGGTGCCCACCTCGTGGTGCTGGCGCTCGACCTGGAGGCCGGAAGCCTCCAGCTCCAGGGAGATCTCGGCGCGCAGGTCGGCGAAGTGGTCGACCGGCGGGGCCGGGAAGTAGCCGCCCTTGTAGCGGACCTTGTAGCCGCGGTTGTCCTCGACCGCACCGGTGTTCCAGGCGCCGGCCTCGGAGTCGATGTGGTAGAAGCCCTCGTTCGCGGTGGTGTTGAAACGCACGCTGTCGAAGACGTAGAACTCGGCCTCGGGGCCGAAGTACGCGGTGTCCGCGATGCCGGTGGAGGCGAGGTACGCCTCGGCCTTCTTGGCGATGTTGCGCGGGTCGCGGCTGTACTGCTCGCCCGTGATCGGGTCGTGGATGAAGAAGTTGATGTTCACCGTCTTGTCACGGCGGAACGGGTCCACCCGAGCGGTCGACAGGTCGGCGCGCAGCGCCATGTCGGACTCGTGGATGGCCTGGAAACCACGGATCGAGGATCCGTCGAACGCCAGCTCCTCGGTCGGGTCGAACGCCTTCGCCGGGATCGTGAAGTGCTGCATCACGCCAGGCAGGTCGCAGAAGCGGACGTCGACGAACTTGACGTCCTCGTCCGCGATGAACTTCTTGGCCTCGTCGGCGTTCTGGAACATCCAGCTCCTCCTCCTCCCGACCCGGGGAGGGGCGGGGGTTATCGGTCGTGCGGCCAGTGCGGTGGCACACGCTGGACCCGACCTTAGGTTTCCGGGATTTCTCCAGCATGACCCATTTGTTTCGTTGAAGTTAACCAGCCCGGGTACGCGCCGGGCGTACGACGGCTCCGCCCGGGTACCCCCGCGCCCCTGGTGCCAACCCCGTCCCGAGTGCGCCGACACCGCCGCAGTACCGTGGACGGGTGGACAACAGGCAAGCAATCGGATCGTGGCTCTCGGGTCCCCGCGCGGCGGCCGAGAACATGGGCGTCGACTTCGGCTACCGGGGTGAGCGGCTGGGTCTGCCGGAGCACGGGCCCGGCTCCGTCGCCCCGCTCGGGCGGCGTTTCGGCGCGCTCTTCGTCGACTGGGGGCTCTGCATGCTGATCGCATACGGGCTCCTCGCGGACGGTGACTGGCAGGCATCGGGGAACTGGGCGCTCGGCGTGCTCCTGGTTCTCGGCGTGCTCACCGTCGGGACGGTCGGTTTCACGCCGGGCAAGCGCCTTTTCGGCCTGCGCGTCGTCGCCGTGAACGGCGGACGGATCGGTTTCGGCCGGGTCGTCGTCCGTACGGTGCTGCTCTGCCTGGCGATCCCCGCGCTGATCTGGGACCGCGACGGGCGCGGGCTCCACGACCAGCTCGGGCGCGCCGTTCAGGTGCGTATCTGACACCGGCCCGAACGTGAAGGACATGAAAGAGAGGGCGGCTCGGAGAGATTCTCCTGACCGCCCTCTTGGGTGTTTCCGGTGTGTGGCTGCGGTGTGTGGCGCTAGCGCATCTTTCCGCCGCGCGGCATCCGCATGCCCTTGGGCATCGGGCCCTTCGGCAGCGGCATGTTGCTCATCAGGTCACCCATCGCCCGCAGCCGGTCGTTGGCCGCCGTCACCTGCGGGCCCGCGAGCACCCGGGGCAGCTTCAGCATGGTCGTACGGACCTTCTTCAGCGGCACCTGGCCCTCGCCGTCACCGACGATGATGTCGTGCACCGGCACGTCCACCACGATGCGCGCCATCTTCTTCTTCTCGGCGGCCAGCAGGCTCTTCACCCGGTTCGGGTTGCCCTCGCCCACCAGGACGATGCCCGCCTTGCCGACCGCCCGGTGGACGACGTCCTGGCTGCGGTTCATGGCCACCGCCGGGGTCGTGGTCCAGCCACGGCCGACGTTTTCCAGGACCGCGGCCGCCGCGCCCGGCTGGCCCTCCATCTGACCGAAGGCGGCCCGCTCGGCGCGCCGGCCGAAGATGATCGCCATCGCGAGGAACGCCAGGATGAATCCCAGGATCCCCAGATAGACGGGGTGATTGATCAGGAAGCCGATCGCGAGGAAGACACCGAAGGTGACGATTCCCACACCACCGACGACAAGCCCGACCTTCGAGTCGGCCCGCCGGGTCATCTTGTAGGTGAGAGCGATCTGCTTCAGTCGCCCCTGGTTCGCAGCAGTGTCTGCGTTGTCCTTCCTCGCCATGCCCAGAAGTTTACGTGGCGTGGGAAGTGGCGTCCGACACCGCCTCCAGTACGTGCTCCGTCTCGACCCGGTCCTTGGCCCTGCGGCGGTCCTCCAGGACGGCCGTCCAGGCGTTGCGGCGCGCCGTACGCTGGCCGCCGCTCAGGAGCAGGGACTCCACGGCGCGCAGCGCGGTGGACACGGACGGCAGGGCCACGGAGGCGCGGGCGGGCGTGGCTGCCGTCGTCGCCTCGGTGACGGTGGTGGGTCGTACCGGCGCGACCTGCATGATGGCGGTCCCCTCAGGAGTGATGAAGGCAGACAGGCGACCGAACGCGTAAGCGAACGGTTGAGCGGAGAGTGGGACGTCTGTTCGCGGAGTGTGCGTCCAGCGTCACTCATTGGTGTTACCAGGGCGTGACGGACCGGTCAAACGCGGATGAAACCCTGGGAAGAGGGAAGGCGCGAGCCTCGAACAGCCGTGCGGCCCGTACCCCACCTCCGACCTGCGAGGAGCGTACGGACCGCGAACCGCCGGGCGCTACCGGCCGGTAGTCACTTGTGCGTCGATTCACACAGCCTGCGCGGCGGCGACGGCCGCGTCGCGCCGCTCGTTCGCCTGCTGGAACAGCCGGCCCGCGCGGTACGACGAACGCACCAGCGGCCCTGACATCACCCCGGAGTAGCCGATCGCGTCGGCCTCGTCCTTCAGCTCCACGAACTCCTGCGGCTTCACCCAGCGTTCGACCGGGTGGTGACGCGCGGACGGCCGCAGGTACTGCGTGATCGTGATCAGTTCGCAGCCCGCGTCATGGAGGTGCCGCAGCGCCTCGCTGACCTCTTCGCGGGTCTCGCCCATACCGAGGATCAGGTTGGACTTGGTGATCAGCCCCGCCTCGCGGGCGCGGGTGATCACTTCGAGGGAGCGCTCGTAACGGAAGCCGGGGCGGATCCGCTTGAAGATCCGCGGCACCGTCTCGACGTTGTGCGCCAGCACCTCGGGCCGGGAGGAGAAGACCTCGGCGAGCTGCTCCGGCACGGCGTTGAAGTCCGGGATGAGCAGCTCGACCTTGGTGTGGCCGGTCTCGCGCTCCGCGGTGAGGGTGTGGATCTGGCGTACGGTCTCGGCGTACAGCCAGGCTCCGCCGTCATCCAGGTCGTCGCGGGCGACGCCGGTGATCGTGGCGTAGTTCAGGTCCATCGTGACGACGGACTCGCCCACGCGGCGCGGCTCGTCGCGGTCCAGCGGCTCCGGCTTGCCCGTGTCGATCAGACAGAAGTCACACCGCCGGGTGCACTGCTCGCCACCGATGAGGAAGGTGGCCTCGCGGTCCTCCCAGCATTCGAAGATGTTCGGACAGCCGGCCTCCTGGCAGACCGTGTGCAGACCCTCGCTCTTCACGAGCTTCTGCAACTGTTGGTACTCGGGGCCCATTTTCGCCCGGGTCTTGATCCACTCGGGCTTGCGCTCGATGGGGGTCTGGCTGTTCCGGACCTCCAGGCGCAGCATCTTGCGTCCGTCGGGTGCGACAGCGGACACGTCCGGCACCTCTCTCTGCTGGCGCGGCATTCGATTCTTCGGCGAACACCAGGTTACGCCCGTTATTTGCGTGGTCTTCACTCTGCCCAACCCCGGGGTGGAGGGGTGCATTCCCCCGAACGGCCCGGCCGGGCGGGGGAGGGTGTGCTCGGCTCGTGCTAGGCGCTCACCTTCAGTGTCCCGGCGGCCGGCGCGGTCTCTTGTACGGCCTCCCGTACGGGCTGACCCACGGGACCCACGGGCTCGCGCTCGATGAGCCGCGGCGTCGGCTCGGCCCGTTCCAGGACGTCCCGCAGGTGTTTCTCCACCACGGGGACGACCTCCGCCACCGTGATCCCGCGGCCCAGTTCGTACGAGAGCGACGTCACGCCCGCGTCACGGATCCCGCACGGCACGATCCGGTCGAACCAGGTGTTGTCCGGGTTCACGTTGAACGAGAAGCCGTGCATGGTCACGCCCTTGGCGACCCGGATCCCGATCGCCGCGAGCTTGCGGTCCTCCCGGCGCTGGCCGGCGTTGGACGGGGCGTACTCGGGCCCGTTCAGCCGTGGGTCGAACTCCTCGTCCGCCAGCCGGGGATCGGCCCCGGGGGCCGTCCCGGGCGCGAGGTCCAGCGAGAGTCCGCCGTCCGGGAGCCCGCCCGGCGGGGTGCGCTCCGCCACCGGGTCGCCCAGTACCCACACGCCGCTGCGCCCCTCGACCCGGCTCGTCGCCAGGCCGAAGTCGGCGGCCGTGCGGATCAGCGCGTCCTCAAGGCGGCGTACGTGTGCCACGACGTCCACCGGACGCGGCAGCTTCAGGATCGGGTAGCCCACGAGCTGTCCCGGGCCGTGCCAGGTGATCTTCCCGCCGCGGTCGACGTCGACGACGGGGGTGCCGTCGAGCGGGCGCTCACGGTCCGTCGTACGCCGTCCGGCCGTGTAGACCGGCGGATGCTCCAGCAGCAGGCAGGTGTCGGGGACCTCGTCCGCGAACCGGGCCGCGTGGACCCTGCGCTGCTCCTGCCACGCCTCCTGGTACTCGACGGCCTCCGCGCCGAACCCGAGATGGACGTACCGCAGCTCACTCACGGCAGAGCCTCCTTACCACCGGCCGAGAAACCTTCGTCCTGCACGCATAAGTGCCCTTGCCACTGTACGGCGGCCCCAGGTGGGGCGTCCGGGCAGGTGTACGCGGGTCAGGGCACCCTCCCGCCACCCGCTCCATCGCTCCGCCCCACGTCAGCAGCGCAAACGATCCTCACACGATCGGATGAATGTGGGGCGAACGAGGCAGTGAGACCGGTCACGGCTACTACATTCGCGCCGTTCCATAGGGCTGCTCCCCGGGCCCGGAAGGCAGGAGACCGTACAGCACATGTCGGAACGACCTCCGCAGCGCACCCCCAACCGCCAGCTCGCCGCCCTCATCGCCGAGGCCGGATTCTCCCACGCGGGTCTCGCCCGCCGGGTGGACCAGCTCGGCCTGGAGCACGGCCTCGATCTGCGGTACGACAAGACGTCGGTGACCCGCTGGCTGCGCGGGCAGCAGCCGCGCGGCACCACGCCCGCACTCATCGCCGAGGTCTTCACCCGCCGGCTCGGACGCCGGCTCTCCGCGCAGGATCTGGGGCTGGACGCCTGTGCCCCCGTCTACGCGGGCCTCGAATTCGCCTCGACCCCCGAGGAGGCCGTCGACATCGTCGGCGGACTGTGGCGCAAGGACTCCGGCAGCCACAACGAACTGCGCAAGATCGCGTTCACCCCGGCGGGCCTGGTCGTCCCCAGCCGCGACTGGCTGATCGGCCGCGCCGACGAGCGCGTGGCCCATCCGGGGCTCGCCGCCGCGGGCCCCGGAGGCCCAGCCGGGAGCGGACCCGCCCTCCCCGCCGGGCCCGTTCCGTCCGCCGGACCCGGCGGGCTCGCCGGGACCGCCGGGTCCGTCACGTCCGTCGGCGCCGCGCCCGGCCGCGCCTCCGGCCTCGTCCCGCAGCGTCCCGGCCGCGGGCCGGGATCCACCCGGGTGCCCGCCCAGGCCCAGGCTCACGCACCGGGAAGACCTTCGTCCCCCGCCCCCGGTTCCGCGCCGTCCCCGGTCCCCGCCGCACGGTTCTCCCCGCCGGTGCCGTCCTCGGTCCCGCGCCCGCGCACCGAACGCGCCGTCGGCCAGCGCGTCACCGCCGGCGACATCGAGGCGCTGCGCTCCGTCGGTGATCTCTTCCGCACCCTCGACCACGCCTACGGCGGCGGCCACGCCCGCCAGGCCCTCGTGCGCTACCTGGAGCACGAGGCCGAACCGATGCTGCGCGGCCTGTACGGCGAGACCACCGGCCGCAGACTCTTCGCCGCCGCGGCCGACCTGACCCGGCTGGCGGGCTGGACCTCGTACGACATCGCCGCGCACGGCCTCGCCCAGCGCTACTTCGTCCAGGCGCTGCGGCTCTCCCAGGCGGCCGGGGACCGGGTGTACGGCTCGTACGTCCTGATCACGATGAGCCGGCAGGCGGTCTACCTCGGCCACGGCCGCGAGGCCGTCCAGCTCGCCCGCGTCGCCCAGCAGGGCGTCGGCGGATCAGCGCCCCCGGTGGTCCAGGCGCTGCTCCACTCCGCGGAGGCGCGCGGCCACGGCGTGCTCGCCGAGGCGCGGGCGTGCGCCGCCTCGCTCCTACGGGCCGAACGAGCCCTGGACGCGGCGCGTCCCGGCGATGAGACGCCGTCCTGGGCGCGCTTCTTCGACGAGGCTCAGTTCGCGGACGAACTGGCCCACTGCCACCGCGATCTCCAGCAGTACCGCGTCTCCGTCCAGCACGCCGAGCGCTCGCTCCAACTGCGCGCCCCCGAATACGCCCGCAGCCGCCTCTTCTGCCGGGTCGTGCTCGCCTGCGGCCGTCTCGGCCTCGGCGAGCTGGACCAGGCGTGCCTGCTCGGCGTGGAGGCCGCTCAGCAGGCCTCGGAGATGCGGTCGGCGCGGGCGGCGGAGTACGTACGGGACTTCGAGCGGCGGCTGGAGCCGTACCGGGACGCCGCGGCCGTACGGAACTACCGCGACCGGGTGGCCGCGATCGGCTGACCCGCCGCGGCCGGCTGACCCGCCGTCATCGGCCGACCCGCCGCGGTCGGCTCGCGCACGGTGGTGAGCCGGTCCCGTCCGGGGAAAGGCCGACACCCGGACGGGACCGGAGCTGTGCGCCCGCGCCCCCTGGGTCGGGACGGGGCTTACGCGACGGCGGGCATCGGCGCCGTCTCGTACGCCGGGCGTACGCCCAGATCGCGCAGGATCGCGTGCGCCGCGCGGCGGCCGGAGAAGAGCGCGCCCTGCACCGTGTTCGTGTCGCGGTGGTCGCCGCACACGTACAGCCCCGACAGCACCCGGACCGGCCGGCGCAGATCGTGCGGCGGCTCCATCGCGGGCACGGCCTCCGGGTCGTGATGGACGGCCAGCAGCTCCCAGTCGTCGGTCGGTGTCCCGTACAGGCGCGCGAGGTGCGCCCGGACCGTACGGTCCAGCTCGGCGGCCGGGGGAGGGGTGCCGAGCACCGTCGACGAGATCAGTACGCGGCCCCGCGGCGCGCGCGACGGGTCCACCGCGCTCATCACGGCCGTGTGCGTGACGGGTCCCCCGCGGTCGGCGTCCAGCAGCAACGCCGGTTCGCTCAGCGGGGGTTCGGGCGCCGTGTGGTGCAGCACCGTCACGGCGTGGAAGTCCGGCACCCGCAGCCCCGGCAGCAGCTCGGCCGCCGCCCTGGCGCCCGTCGCGAGGACCAGCGACCGGCAGCCGATCTCGCCGTGCTCCTTGGTCGTCACGCAGTTGATCGACGTGTCCGTGACGCAGACATCCGTACGGACGGTGCCCTCCGGCAGTGTCCGCGCCAGCAGTTCGGGCAGCGTGGCGGCGCCGCCGGCGGGCACGAAGAGCCGGCCCCGCGCGAACGCCCGCAGCGCGAGATCGGCGCACCGGCTCGACGTCCGCAGCTCCGGGTCGCAGAGCAGCGCGGTGAGCAGCGGCCGGATGAAGCCGTTGACCGTACGGGCGGGCAGCCCGCGCACCGCCAGCGCCTCCGCCGCGGTCCGTTCGGGGCGGGCCAGCAGCCGGGCCGTCGGCATCGCCGCGAGGCGGCCCAGGGAGGCGCTGAGCCGCGCCTGGTCGACCGCGCCGCCCAGCGGCGGCCGGGGGGCGCTCGCCAGGGCGCGCGCGACGGTGAGTGCGCTCCGCGCGCTCCCTACCGCACCGGTGCGGTAGTTCCTGCCGTCGCTGTGGACGAGGACGCCCGGCGAGAACATCCGGACGGCCGCGCCTTCGAGCCCCGGCGTGCGGAGCAGATCCGGGTAGGCGGCGGTGAGCAGCCGGCCGCCACGGTCCAGACGGAAGCCGTCGACCTGATCCGTGGCCATCCGGCCGCCGACGTGGGGGGCGGCCTCCAGGACGCTGACCGTGACGCCCGCGCCGGTGAGATGGTGCGCGGCGGACAGGCCCGCCAGGCCTGCTCCGATGATGACGACGTCTGCGTGGTGCGCGGTGCCGAGTGCGGTGCTGAGCACGTGGCCCTCCCCGAGGTCAGCGCGGCTGGGCGGGGGCCCGATGCCCGCATCGGGCCCCCGGAACGCCCTGGACGAGTAGGTCGTCCGAAGGGGCGTCGTCCCGTTCCCGGTCGAGCGTAGGGACGGATGGGCGCGGCGCGGACGCGCGCGGGCGGGGGCACCGATGCATGGGGGGTGCGTGGCGCCGCGCGGCGGGGCGGCGGAACGGAGCGGGGCGCTCCCCGGCTCCCCGGCAGGGGCGGGGGCGCGACGCACCCGGCCGCGGGGGCCGCGCGACGCGCACCGGTACGGGAGGGGCCGGGAACGCTCCCGGCACCCTCCCGGAGCCCTGGCTCCTCCGCCGGGCCGCTCCCCGGCCGCTCCCCGTGCGCTCCCGGGTGTCGGGGGGACCGCCCCCGGTACGGCGGCGGCCGAGCCGCCCGTACCGCTACACCGCCGCCCGTACCGCCTCGTCGATCGTCGGGAACGCGAACGTGAAGCCCGACTCCAGCAGCCGGGACGGGACCACCCGCTGACTGCCGACGATGTCCTCCGCCAGGCCGCCCACCACCAGCCGCAGCGCCGCCGCCGGGACCGGGAACGGGGTCGGGCGGTGCAGGACGCGGCCCATCGCCGCCGTCACCTCGCGGTTGGTGACGGGCTCGGGGGCGGTCAGGTTGACCGGGCCCTCCAGGCCGTCCGTGTCGATGAGATGGCGCAGCGCCGCCACCTCGTCGTGCAGCGAGATGAAGCTCCAGTACTGGTCGCCCGAGCCGAGCCGGCCGCCCAGCCCCGCGCGGAAGAGCGGGAACAGCCGCCCCCACGCACCGCCCTCGCGCGCGACCACCAGACCGGTGCGGGGGAAGACCGTACGGATGCCCGCCTCCTCGGCCGGCAGCGCGGCCTCCTCCCACTCCACGCAGAGCGACGGCAGGAAGCCGTCCCCCGGAGGGGCGCTCTCGTCCACCCTCCGGTCCCCGGTGTAGCCGTAGAACCCGATGGCCGAACCGGAGACCAGCACCCGGGGCGGCGAGTCCAGCGAGGTCAGGGCCTCGGCGAGGGTGGCCGTACCGAGGACCCGGCTGTCCCGGATCTCCCGCTTGTACGCGTCGCTCCAGCGGCGGTCCCCGACACCCGCGCCCGCGAGATGGACGACCGCGTCGCAGCCGTTCAGCTTCCCCGCGTCGATCGTCTGCCGTACGGGGTCCCACTCGATCTCGTCGGCCGCGCGCGCCGCGTGCCGGACCAACCGCGTCACCTCGTGCCCGTCCGCGCGCAGGGAGCTGACCAGAGCCGTACCGATGAGCCCGGTGGAACCGGTGACCGCGATTTTCATGCGCCCATCCTGCCTCCGGAACACCGCGTGACACAGTTACGCCATGGTGGAACCCCGGATACGCCCCGCCGCACGCGCGGACGACGATGCCCTCGGCGCCCTCGACCGGGCGACCTGGTCGCCGCTGCACGCCGTCACACCGAGGCCGAGCCCGCCGTACGGACCGTTCTTCGACAGCCAGCACCGGCCCGAGGACTTCCTGGTCGCCGAGTACGACGGCGCCGGCCTCCCGGGCGCCGGACGCTCCGACGGCGGCGCCGCGACGGAGTACGACGGCGCCGGCCTCCCGGGCGCCGGACGCTCCGACGGCGGCGCCGCGACCGGTGATCCCGAGGACCCCGTCGCCGGGTACATCCGCGTCGCCCGCCCCACCCCCCTCGCCAGCAACGCGCACGTACGGCAGATCCAGGGGCTCGCGGTGCACCCCTGGGCGCGCCGCCGGGGCGTGGCGCGCGCCCTGCTGCGCGCGGGCGCGGTGCACGCGCGTAACCAGGGCGCGCGCCGGCTGACCCTGCGCGTCCTCGGGCACAACACCGTGGCGCGGGCGCTGTACGAGTCCGAGGGGTACCGCGTCGAGGGGATCCTGCCGGGGGAGTTCCACCTGGACGGGGCGTACGTCGACGACGTGATGATGGGGCTCTCGCTGGAGTGAGCCGCCGGGCCCGACGGGCCGGCCCGGAAAGCGCCCGAACGCGGCCCGGCCCGCCTCACTCGCTCCCGAAGCGCTCCGTCAGCCGGGGGAACCGCTCCGCCAGCGCCGCGTCGTTCTCGAAGTCCAGCGGTGTGCCCTCGGGCTCCGCGCGCTGCGCCGCGATCCCCAGAGCGGGCGCCACCACCCCCGTGAGCTGTTCGTACGCCTCGTCCGCCGCGTACCCCAGTTCCTCACCGTCCCCGTCGACGGTCTGGTCGAACGTGTCCAGCAGGTCGGCCAGGTCGTCCGGATCGTGCAGCGAGCCCTCGAAGACCTCCCGGCCCTGCCCGATGAGCCAGCAGCGGAAGTAGTCGAAGGCGTCGTCGCTCGCGCCGTCGAGCAGGACGGCCGCCGCGCCCCACAGGTCCCAGTGGTAGGCGCGGTTGTAGCGCGACTCGAAGTGGCGCGCGAAGTCCAGCACGGAGTCGGGATCGAGCTGCAGCAGCCGCTCGATCAGCAGATCCGCATGGTCCTCGGGGTCGCCGTCGGCGGCCTCGCGGGTGCTGTCGACGATCTCCCAGAACTCCGTCTCGTCCATCACGGGTCAAGCATCGTGCCTGAGGGGGAGCGGCGCACGCGGGAGCCGGGAGTCGCGGGGACTTCTGTGACCTTGTGGGACGTCCGGGCTGGAGCGCGCGGGCCCATCCGCGGACGTCCGGGGCCACCTGCGGAGCGTTACGGGCCCGCCTGTGGGCCGTGCGGCACCGGAGAGAGACCCTAGCCGTACAGGCCGTCCATCCGCGCCGCCGCCTCCGCGAACCGGCGTCTCAGCGTCTGCGGCCCCAGGACCTCCGCGTCCGGGCCCAGTGCCAGCAGTTGCGTGTACGCCACCTCCTCCGACTCCACCGGCAGCGTGAGCGTGATCCGGCCCTCCTCGTCCGCCGGGGCCGCCGCCTCGATCGCCGCACCCGCCGCCGCGCGGTCCACCACGTACGGGAGTCTGCGGGCGCCCTCGGGCGAGAGGCGCACCTCGATCTCGGTGCGCAGCAGGGAGCGCGCGAACTCCGCCGCGCGCTCCTCCCAGAACGCCGGCAGATCGAACGAGTCATCTCTGGTGAAACGTTCCTGCGACGTCTCCACCGCCGTGAACCGGTCGATCCGGTACACCCGGACCGTGGACTCCGTACCGGCGCACACGTACCAGACGCCCGCCTTCAGCACGAGACCGTACGGCGCCAGCTCCCGCTCCACCTCCTGGTCCTCGCGCCGATAGCGCGCCGCGACCACCCTGTCGTCCCAGACCGCCTCCGCGAGCACCGGCAGCAGCTCCGGCGTCTGCGGCTCGTGGTACCAGCCGGGCGCGTCGAGGTGGAAGCGCTGCGCCGCCGTGTCCGGCGCGTCCCGCAGCGACGGCAGCAGCGCCGCCGAGACCTTCAGCCGGGCGGCCGACGAGATGTCGTCGAGGCCCATCTCCCGCAGCGCCCCCGGCACACCGGAGAGGAACAGCGCCTCCGCCTCGCCGCGCGCGAGGCCGGTCAGCCGGGTGCGGTAGCCGCCGACGAGCTGGTAGCCGCCGGACCGGCCCCGGTTCGCGTACACCGGGATCCCGGCCTCGGAGAGGGCCTGGGCGTCCCGGGTGATCGTGCGCTCGGACACCTCCAGCTCGCGGGCCAGTTCGCCCGCGGTCATGGAGGGTCTGGACTGGAGGAGAAGGACCATCTTGATCAGGCGGGCAGCACGCATACGTCCATGATGCAGGGAGCCCCTGCCACTCAGTGACAGGGGCTCCCCGACCTGCTATAGGGGGTGCGGAGGGTCAGGCCGTCAGAGACCGTAGCGCTCGCGCGCCTCCGCGATCCGCTCCGGCTTGACCTCGCCGCGCCGCGCGAGCTGCGCCAGCGCCGCGACCACGATCGACCGCGCGTCCACGCCGAAGTGACGGCGCGCCGCCTCCCGCGTGTCCGAGAGCCCGAAGCCGTCCGTACCCAGCGAGCTGTAGTCCTGCTCCACCCACTGGCTGATCTGGTCGGGCACCTGACGCATCCAGTCGCTGACCGCGAGCACCGGGCCCGGCGCGCCTTCGAGCGCGCGCGTCACGTACGGCACCTTCACCTCGCCGCGCAGCAGGGCCTCGTCGGCCTCCATCGCGTCCCTGCGCAGCTCGGTCCAGGACGTGGCGGACCAGACGTCGGCCGTCACACCCCAGTCGGCGGCGAGCAGTTCCTGCGCCTCCAGGGCCCAGTGGATCGCCGTACCGGACGCCAGGAGCTGGATCGCCGGGGCGTCGGACGCCGCGGGGACGCCCTCCTTGAAGCGGTACAGGCCCTTGACGATGCCCTCCTCGACGCCTTCCGGCATCGCGGGCTGCGGCATCGGCTCGTTGTAGACCGTCAGGTAGTAGAAGACGTCCTGGTCCTCGCCGGGCACGGGCTCGCCGTACATCCGCCGCAGACCCTCCTTGACGATCACCGCGATCTCGTACGCGAACGCCGGGTCGTAGCTGAGGGACGCCGGGTTGGTGGCCGCGATGAGGTGCGAGTGGCCGTCGGCGTGCTGGAGGCCCTCACCCGTCAGGGTCGTCCGGCCCGCGGTGGCGCCGACGATGAAGCCCTTGCCCATCTGGTCGGCGAGCTGCCACATCTGGTCGCCCGTGCGCTGCCAGCCGAACATCGAGTAGAAGATGTAGAACGGGATCATCGTCTCGCCGTGCGTCGAGTACGACGTGGCGGCGGCGATGAAGTCCGCCATCGAACCGGCCTCGGTGATCCCCTCGTTGAGGATCTGGCCGTCCTTGGCTTCCTTGTAGTACATGATCTGGTCGCGGTCGACCGGGTCGTACGTCTGGCCCAGCGGCGAGTAGATGCCGGCCGACGGGAACAGTGCCTCCATGCCGAAGGTGCGCGCCTCGTCGGGGACGATCGGGACCCAGCGCTTGCCGGTCTCCTTGTCCCGCATCAGGTCCTTCATCAGCCGGACGAACGCCATCGTCGTCGCCACGGACTGCTTGCCCGAGCCCTTGGTGACGGCCTGGAACGGCTTCTCGGACGGCTGGGGCAGCGCGACCGTGTGCAGCCGGCGGGCCGGCGCGGGGCCGCCCAGCGCGGCGCGCCGCTCCTGGAGGTAGCGCACCTCGGGGGAGTCGGCGCCGGGGTGGCCGTACGGCACCAGGCTCTCGTCGAGTTCCGCGTCCGGGATGGGCAGCTCCAGCAGGTCGCGCATGGTGCGGAACTGCTCGCCCGAGAGCTTCTTCATCTGGTGGTTGGCGTTGCGCGACTCGAAGCCGGCGCCGAGCGTGTAGCCCTTCACCGTCTGCGCGAGGATCACGGTCGGCGCGCCCTCGTGGGACAGCGCCGCGCGGTAGGCCGCGTACACCTTGCGGGCCTCGTGGCCACCGCGCGAGGTGAAGAAACACTCGGCGATCTTCGCGTCGGTCAGCAGCTTCGCCAGCTCGGCGAGGGCCGGCTCGGCGCCGAAGAAGTGCTCGCGGATGTACGCGACGTCACGCGTGGCGTACGTCTGGAACTGGGCGTCCGGCACCTGGCGCAGCCGGCGTACCAGCGCGCCCGTGGTGTCCAGCGCGAACACCTCGTCCCAGGCGGAGCCCCACAGCGTCTTGACGACGTTCCAGCCGGCGCCGCGGAACTGCGCCTCCAGCTCCTGCACGACCCGGAAGTTGGCGCGGACCGGGCCGTCGAGGCGCTGGAGGTTGCAGTTGATGACGAAGGTCAGGTTGTCCAGCCGCTCGCGGGCGGCGAGCGCGAGGGCCGCCGTCGACTCGGGCTCGTCCATCTCGCCGTCGCCGAGGAACGCCCAGACGTGCGAGGCGGACGTGTCCTTGATGCCACGGTTGGTGAGATAGCGGTTGAAGCGCGCCTGGTAGATCGCGGAGAGCGGGCCCAGCCCCATGGAGACGGTGGGGAACTCCCACAGCCACGGCAGCCGCCGCGGGTGCGGGTAGGAGGGCAGGCCCTGGCCGCCGGACTCCTGGCGGAAGTGGTCCAGGTCCGTCTCGGTCAGCCGGCCGTCGAGGAAGGCGCGGGCGTAGATGCCGGGGGAGGCGTGGCCCTGGATGTAGAGCTGGTCGCCGGAGCCGTCCCCCTCCTTGCCGCGGAAGAAGTGGTTGAAGCCCGTCTCGTAGAGCCAGGCCGCGGAGGCGAAGGTGGCGATGTGGCCGCCGACGCCGTAACGGGCGCCGCGGGTGACCATCGCCGCCGCGTTCCAGCGGTTCCAGGCGGTGATCCTGGACTCCATCTCCAGATCGCCGTCGAACTCGGGCTCGGCGGCGGTCGGGATGGTGTTCACATAGTCGCTCTCCAGCAGCTCGGGCACCGGGACCCCGGCGGTTCCCGCGTGCTGGAGGGTGCGCCGCATCAGGTACGCGGCGCGGTGCGCGCCCGCGTGTTCGGTGACGGCGTCGAGGGAGGCCGCCCATTCGGCGGTCTCCTCGGTGTCACGGTCCGGGAGCTGGTCCAGCTCGCTCGGAAGCTTGCCTACGGGGTCGGGCATCATCGCCGCCTTCCGGACAGGAGGGGGGTGGAGAAGTGGTCATGTCTGGCAGGACAGGACGCTGGGCTGGGTGCAGCCCGTCGTCGACTGTAGAGCGCTGATCGATGATCGATCAAAGGGTTGAAAGGCAAAACTTCTCGATCTCAAGAAATTGGCATCCCGTGCCGCGCGAAAGGGCACGGAGTGACGGACGGTAATTCATGACAGAAGCGGCGAAATCAGGCACGTGGCGCGCATCCGAGCACATGGTCCTTCACCAGTGACCCGATGCCCGGGTCCCGTCTCCGGAACGCTTCGACCAGCTCTTGATGCTCTTCGGCGTACGACTTCTGCACGGTGCCCAGCCAGCGGATCGACAGCGCGGTGAAGACCTCGATGCCGAGCCCCTCCCAGGTGTGCAGCAGCACTCCGTTACCGGCGGCCCGCACCAGCTCCCGGTGGAAGCCCACCGTGTGCCGTACCTGCGCGGTCCCGTCGGCCGTACGGTCCGCCGCGTACAGCGCCGTCACGTGCGGCTCCAGCGCGGAACAGTCCACGGCGAGCCGCTCGGCGGCCAGCTCCGCGGCGATCTGCTCCAGACCGGCCCGTACGGGATAGCTCTCCTCCAGGTCGGCCGCGGTCAGGTTCCGCACCCGTACGCCCTTGTTCGGTGCCGACTCGATCAGCCGCAGGGACTCCAGCTCGCGCAGCGCCTCACGTACGGGCGTCTGGCTGACCTGGAGCTCCGTCGCGATCCGGCGCTCCACGATCCGCTCGCCCGGCTTCCAGCGACCGCTGACGATCCCCTCCACGATGTGCTCGCGGATCTGTTCGCGCAGCGAGTGGACGACGGGCGGACTCATGAAGCGCTCCTCGGGCCGGGCCGGACGTTGTCTGGACAATACGGCGCCCCCGCCCGGAGAACAGTCTCCGGACGGGGGCTGTGCCTTGGTGCGGCTTTCCGGTACGGCCCGGGTCAGAGACCCAGTTCCACCTCGAACTCGCCCGCTTCGAGGATGGCCTTGACCGCCGTCAGGTAGCGGGCGGCGTCGGCGCCGTCCACCAGACGGTGGTCGTAGGAGAGCGCGACGTACGTCATGTCGCGCACCGCGATGGTCTCGCCGAGGTCCGGGTGGTTGATGACCACCGGGCGCTTCACGGTGGCGCCGATGCCCAGGATGGCGACCTGGTTCGGCGGCACGATGATCGTGTCGAAGAGCGCACCGCGCGAGCCGGTGTTGCTGATGGTGAAGGTCGCGCCCGCCAGGTCGTCCGGGGTGATCTTGCCGGCCCGGACGGCCGTCGCCAGCTCCGCGGTCTTCTTGGAGATACCGGCGATGTTCAGGTCGCCCGCACCCTTGATGACCGGGGTCATCAGACCCTTCTCGGAGTCCACCGCGATACCGATGTTCTCCGAGTCGAAGTACGTGATCGTGGACTCGTCCTCGTTGATCCGGGCGTTGATGACCGGGTGGGCCTTCAGCGCCTGGGCCGCCGCCTTGACGAAGAACGGCATCGGGGACAGCTTGACGCCCTCGCGGGCGGCGAAGGAGTCCTTCGCCTGCGCGCGCAGCCGCATCAGCTTCGTGATGTCCACCTCGACGACCGAGGTGAGCTGGGCCTGCGTGTGCAGCGCCTTCATCATGTTGTCGCCGATGACCTTGCGCATGCGGGTCATCTTGACGGTCTGACCGCGCAGCGGGGACGCCTCCAGCTTCGGCGCCTTGGACGCCGCGGGGGCGGCGGCCGGGGCCGGAGCGGGAGCGGCGGCGGCCTTGGCGGCCTCCGCGGCGGCGATGACGTCCTGCTTACGGATCCGGCCGCCGACGCCGGTGCCCTTGACGGACCCGAGGTCGACCGCGTTCTCCGAGGCCAGCTTGCGGACCAGCGGCGTGACGTACGCGCCGTCGTCGCCCGCGGGGGCGGCCGGGGCGGCGGGCGCGGCCGGGGTGACGGGAGCCGGAGCGGCCGGAGCCGGGGCGGGCGCGGCAGCCGGTGCCGGGGCGGGGGCGGCCGGCGCGGGCGCCGGAGCCTTCGGGGCCTCCTGGGCGGGGGCGGCCGGGGCCGGAGCGGCAACCGGTGCCGGGGCAGCCGCCGGTGCCGGAGCGGCGGCCGGGGGGGGGCCGGCCGGGGCCGGGGGCGTAGACAGATAAACGGTCCCCACGCCCCTGAGAGCCAGGAGCGGTCCGTCCTAGGCGGGAGAGTGCT
>NZ_JBHZEJ010000094.1:0-27218 GCF_042756365.1 Streptomyces sp. NPDC059092 | reverse complement strand
CGGCCCGGCAGTGGATTCCACTGCCGGGCCGCCCGCTGTTGTCCGCTGCTCCCCGTCCGCGACTCTCCGTCCGCGGCTCCCCGTACGCGGCTCGCTCAGGGCCTGCGGGCCGAGGTGACGCGGTAGACGTCGTAGACGCCCTCCACGCCGCGTACCGCCTTCAGTACGTGGCCCAGATGCTTCGGGTCACCCATCTCGAAGGTGAAGCGCGAGGTGGCGACGCGGTCCCTGGAGGTCTGGACGGCGGCGGAGAGGATGTTGACGTGCTGGTCGGAGAGGACCCGCGTGACGTCCGACAGGAGCCGGGAGCGGTCCAGCGCCTCGACCTGGATGGCGACCAGGAAGACCGAGGACTGGGTGGGCGCCCACTCGACCTCCTTGATCCGCTCGGGCTGCTGGGAGAGCGAGTCCACATTGACGCAGTCGGCGCGGTGGACGGAGATGCCGCTGCCGCGGGTGACGAAGCCGATGATCGGGTCGCCGGGAACCGGCGTACAGCAGCGGGCGAGCTTCACCCAGACGTCGTCGACGCCCTTGACGACGACACCGGGGTCGGCGTTGGAGCGGCGCTTGCCGCGGCTGTGGGAGGGCGGGGAGTTCTCCGCGATGTCCTCGTTGGCGGCCTCCTCGCCGCCGAGGGCCTGGACGAGCTTCTGCACGACGCCCTGCGCGGCCACATGGCCCTCGCCGATCGCCGCGTACAGGGACGAGATGTCGGGGTAGCGCATCTCGTGCGCGAGCGTGACCAGGGAGTCCCCGGTGAGGATGCGCTGGATCGGCAGGTTCTGCTTGCGCATGGCGCGCGCGATGGCGTCCTTGCCCTGCTCGATCGCCTCGTCGCGGCGCTCCTTGGAGAACCAGGCGCGGATCTTGTTCCTGGCCCGCGGCGACTTGACGAAGCCGAGCCAGTCGCGCGAGGGGCCGGCCCCGGACGCCTTGGAGGTGAAGACCTCCACCAGGTCGCCGTTGTCGAGGGTCGATTCGAGCGGTACGAGGCGCCCGTTGACCCGTGCCCCTATGGTGCGGTGGCCGACCTCGGTGTGGACGGCGTACGCGAAGTCGACGGGGGTGGCGCCGGCGGGCAGCGCTATGACGTCGCCCTTGGGGGTGAAGACGAAGACCTCGTTGCGCGAGAGGTCGAAGCGGAGCGACTCCAGGAACTCGCTGGGGTCCTCGGTCTCCTTCTGCCAGTCCAGGAGCTGGCGCAGCCACGCCATGTCGTTGACGGTGTCCTGGCCCGCGCCCCGGCCCGCGCTGCGCGGGACGTCGGTGCGGACCTTGGAGGCGCCCGCGACGGCCTCCTGCTTGTACTTCCAGTGCGCGGCGATGCCGTACTCGGCGCGGCGGTGCATGTCGAACGTACGGATCTGGAGTTCGACCGGTTTGCCGTTGGGCCCGATGACCGTCGTGTGCAGCGACTGGTACATGTTGAACTTGGGCATCGCGATGTAGTCCTTGAACCGGCCGGGGACCGGATTCCACCGCGCGTGGACCGTGCCGAGCGCCGCGTAGCAGTCGCGGACCGTGTCGACCAGGACCCGGATGCCCACCAGGTCGTAGATCTCCGCGAAGTCCCGGCCGCGGACGATCATCTTCTGGTAGACGCTGTAGTAGTGCTTCGGGCGTCCGGTGACGGTGGCCTTGATGCGGGCCGCGCGCAGGTCCGACTGGACCTCGTCGGTCACTATGGCCAGGTATTCGTCGCGCTTGGGGGCGCGCTCGGCGACCAGCCGGACGATCTCGTCGTACATCTTGGGGTAGAGGATCGCGAAGGCGAGGTCCTCCAGCTCCCACTTGATGGTGTTCATGCCCAGCCGGTGGGCGAGGGGCGCGTAGATCTCCAGCGTCTCGCGGGCCTTCTTCTCCTGCTTCTCCCGCTTGAGGTAGCGCATGGTGCGCATGTTGTGCAGCCGGTCGGCGAGCTTGATGACCAGGACGCGCGGGTCCTTGGCCATGGCGACGACCATCTTGCGTACGGTCTCGGCCTGCGCGGCCTCGCCGAACTTGACCTTGTCGAGCTTGGTGACCCCGTCGACGAGGAGCGCGACCTGGTCACCGAAGTCGCGGCGCAGGGTGTCCAGGCCGTACTCGGTGTCCTCGACCGTGTCGTGCAGCAGGCCGGCCATCAGGGTGGCGGGGTCCATGCCCAGCTCGGCGAGGATCGTGGTGACCGCGAGGGGGTGCGTGATGTACGGATCGCCGCTCTTGCGCTTCTGTCCCCGGTGCCAGCGCTCGGCGACCTGGTAGGCGCTCTCGATCTGGCGCAGCGTCGCCGTCTCGATCTTGGGGTCGTTCCCCCGTACGGTCCGCAGCAGCGGCTCCAGGACGGGGTTGTACGGCGAGGAGCGCTGCACCCCGAGACGCGCGAGCCGGGCCCTCACCCGATTGGAGGAGCCTCCGGAGCGCGGCGTGGCGGTGGCACCCGGTTTGGGAGCGCTCACGGGCACCCTGGGGCGCTCGGGCGGCGTGGGCGGAGCGGTCTGCTCGGCGGCGACGGGGGCCTTGTGCGGCGGCGTGGCGGAGCCGGCGGCGGCCCGGTCGGCGGGGTGATCGGGCGTCGCGGCGGCCAGTGGCTGGACCTCGTCTGGCAAGAGCGCTCCTCGTGCGGATCCAGGTCCCCCGGTCAGGCCCGGAGGTTCCATGGTATCGACCTCGGGCGCCCCTCTCGCCCCAAGGCCGGGCTCGGCCGAACGCGGGACGGGCACCCGATGGTGCTCGGGTGCCCGTCCTGCCGTGTTTCCATGCCGCCCGGAATCCGTGTTCCGGCGCGGCTCAGAGCGTGATCAGCGCCTCCAGCGGGGCACCGCCGAGCGCGGGTACCAGCCGCTCCCGGCCGCCCAGGAAGCCCAGCTCCATCAGGACCGCGACGCCCACGACCTCGGCGCCGGCCCTCCGGACCAGCTCCAGGGAGGCCTCGGCCGTACCGCCGGTGGCGAGGACGTCGTCGATGACGAGGACCCGGTCGCCGTGGTCCAGGTCCTCGGCGTGGACCTCGATCTCCGCGGAGCCGTACTCCAGGTCGTACGACTGCGAGAGCGTCGCGCCGGGGAGCTTGCCGGCCTTGCGTACGGGGATGAACCCGACGCCCGCCCGGACCGCCACGGGGGCGGCCAGGATGAAGCCGCGCGCCTCCAGGCCGACGATCTTCGTCGCGCCGAACCGTACGCACAGGTCGGCGAGCGCGTCCGTCAGCGCCGTGAACGCCTTGGGGTCGGCCAGCAGCGGCGTGATGTCCTTGAACACCACTCCCGGCTTCGGGTAGTCCGCCACGTCACGGATGCGGCTGAGCAGCAGCTCCCGCGTGCTGGTGTCGGTCATCGACGCCTCCCCGATCCCGAGGGCCGGCCCCGGCCACCGCGACCGCGCGGACCCGCCACGGCGGCCGTGGGGCCGTCCTGCGGGCCGTCCTCGACGTGGTCGTCACCGTCGGCGGGAGCGTCGTCGGCCTGGTCGCCCTTGGCCGCGGCGGCCGCGCGCTTGGCGAGCACCCGCTTCTTCAGCGCCTTGATCTGCGGGTCGCGTTCCTTCAGGTCTGCGACGAGCGGGGTGGCGATGAAGATCGAGGAGTACGCGCCGGCGGCGAGGCCGACGAAGAGCGAGAGCGAGATGTCGTTCAGCATGCCGGCGCCGAGGAAGCCACCGCCGATGAAGAGCAGCGCACCGACGGGCAGCAGGGCGACGACGGTGGTGTTGATGGAACGCACCAGCGTGCTGTTGATCGACCGGTTGGCGATCTCGCTGTAGGTCCAGCGGCTCTGCTTGGTGATCCCGGTCGCCCCCTCCTTGAGGCTGTCGAAGACGACGACCGTGTCGTAGAGGGAGTAACCGAGAATGGTCAGCAGACCGATCACCGTGCCCGGGGTGACCTCGAAGCCGACCAGGGTGTAGACCCCCACGGTGATCGTGAGGTCGTGGATGAGGGCGATGAGCGCGGCGACCGCCATGCGCCATTCGAAGGCGATCGCCAGATAGATCACCACCAGGACCATGAAGATCCCGAGGCCCATCCACGCCTTGTTGGCGATGGTCGCGCCCCAGCTCGGGCCGACCAGGTCCGCGTTGATCTTCGCCTCGTCGACCTTCAGGTCCTTGGCGAGCTGGGTCTTCACCGCGTCGGCCTGCTTGGTGTCCAGCTCCGTGACCTGGATCCGCATGCCGCCGTTGCCGAGCTTCTGGACGATCGCGTCGTGCCCGGACGCCTGCTGCGCGTCCTCGCGGGCCTGGACCTCCGAGACGCTCGTGCTCGGGATGGTGAAGACGGCACCGCCCTTGAACTCGATGCCCATGTTGAGCCCGCGCACCGCCAGGGCCGCGATGGCCGTGATGGTGATCAGGATCGAGATTCCGTACCAGATCTTGCGCTTCCCGATGAAGTCGTAACCGACTTCGCCTCGGTAGAGCCGGGCGCCGAGATCGCCGAGTCGGGACATCTCACGCCTCCTTCGGGTCGGTGGGGGCGCTGACACGGCGGGCGCGGCGCAGCGGCGGCTTGGCACCGAGGCGCTTCGGGTCCAGACCGGACCACGGGTGGCCGCTGGAGAAGAACTTCGTACGGGCCAGCAGCGTCATCACGGGCTTGGTGAAGAAGAACACCACGACCACGTCGAGGAGCGTGGTCAGACCCAGGGTGAACGCGAAGCCCTGGACCTTGCCGACAGTGACGAGGAACAGCACCGCCGCGGCGAGGAACGACACGAAGTCGGAGACGAGGATCGTGCGCCGGGCGCGCGGCCAGGCCCTCTCGACGGCCGGCCGGAGCGTACGGCCCTCGCGGATCTCGTCCCGGATGCGTTCGAAGTACACGATGAACGAGTCCGCGGTGATACCGATGGCGACGATGGCGCCGCAGACCGCGGGGAGGTTCAGCGCGAAGCCGATGCCGGGGCCGAGGAGCGACATGATCGTGTACGTCATGATGCCGGAGGCGCCGAGGCTGAGGATCGCGATCGCGGAGAGGCCCCGGTAGTACGCCACCAGGTAGATGATGACCAGGACGAGGCCGATCGCGCCGGCGATCAGACCCGCTTCGAGCTGCTCACCGCCGAGCGCGGCGGTGACCGTCGTGACGGACTGCTCCTGGAAGGTCAGGGGCAGCGCACCGTAGGACAGGATGTTGCCCAGGTCCTGGGCGGACTGCTGGGTGAAGCTGCCGGAGATCTCGGCGCTGCCGCCGAGCGTCTGGCTCACCGAGGGCGCGGAGACCACGTTGCCGTCGAGGACGATGGCGAACTGGTTCATCGGCGCCTGCTGCTGCGAGAGCTTGCCGGTGATCGACTGGAACTTCTTGGTGCCGGCACCGGTGAAGTCCATCGTGACGATCCACATGCCACGCTGCTGGTCGAGCACGCCCTTGGCGTCGTCGACGTCCGTGCCCTCCAGCTCGGCCGGGCCGAGGACGTACTTCTCCCACTCGCCGCCGGAGTTCTGGCCGCAGGCGACGATCGTGTCCTTGGGCGCCGAGCTCTGGTTGACCTCGGTGCGGGCCTTCTTGTTCGTGCAGTCCAGCTCCGTGAACTTCTTCTCCAGGGCGGCGGTGGCCGGGTCGCTGGAGGCGCTCGCGGAGGGGGCGGGGGCCGGGGACTCGTCCTTCTTGTCCGACGACTTGTCATCGGAGGCGGAGGCGTCCGGCGAAGGCGAGGCATCCGCCTTCAGCGCGTCCGTCACGGCCCGGCCCTGAGAGGTGGCGGACGCGGAGGGCGACGCCGTGGTGCCGGCGTCGCCGGCCTTGTCGCCCGCCTTGTCCCCGGTGGAAGCGCTGGTCGAGGAGGAGGGAGCCGCGCTCGGCGAGCCGCTGCCCGAGGGCTGCGGCTTGGTCGGGCTCCCGGCGGCGACGGTCAGCACCGGCCGGAAGTAGAGCTGGGCGGTGGTGCCGACCTGCTCACGGGCCTGCTTCTCGTTCGTGCCCCGGGGGATGTTGACGATGATGTTCTCGTTGCCCTGGGTCTGAACCTCGGCCTCCGAGACACCAAGACCGTTGACGCGCCGCTCGATGATGCTGACGGCGGTGTCCATGTTGGTCTTGTTGATCGCGTTCGGCTTGCCCGGCGTGTTCTTCGCCTGGAGCGTGATGCTGGTGCCGCCCGCGAGGTCGATCCCCAGACGTGGCGTGACATGGCCGGACCAGAACATCCCGCCCGTGAGGGCCACCATGGCAATCAGGAACAGCGCCAGGGTGCGCCCTGGCCTGCCTGGGGACCCCGCTTGCCTTCGGCCCTTATTAGGTGCTGCCACCTTCTCGTTTCTCCCTGTCCAACCGCCCCACGCCGGGTGTGCGCCGGAGCGGCCACGAAGTGTAGTGGGGACCCGCCCCCGCAGAAATCAGCGCGACCGTGAGTCGCCGGCGGCCGTTGTGCGGCCGGTCGGCGCGGACCCGGCTACTTCGCGCCGGACTCGCCGTCGGTCTTGCCCTCGGCCTTGTTCTCGGCCTTCTCGTCGGCCTTCGCCTCGGTCGTGGCGTCGGCGGACTC
This sequence comes from Streptomyces sp. NPDC059092, assembly GCF_042756365.1. Lineage (NCBI taxonomy): Bacteria > Bacillati > Actinomycetota > Actinomycetes > Kitasatosporales > Streptomycetaceae > Streptomyces > Streptomyces sp. NPDC059092. The sequence goes on along the minus strand of NZ_JBHZEJ010000094.1, from coordinate 20,751 downwards.
GGCGTCCGTGGTCTCCTCGGGCTTCTTGCCGAGGTCGATCCTGGCCTCGTCCGCGGAGTCGGTGTCGGCGGGACCGGTCAGCGAGGAGGCGTCGTCGGGCACGACCGGCGTCTCGGAGTCGCCCGGGACGTCGCCGTGCACGATGCGGTTGTACTCGTCGTCGTCCAGCACCGCGCCGATGGCGTTCTTGGCGTAGACCGCGTGGACGCCGGGAGCCACCTCCAGGAGGACCATGTCAGCGTGCACCTCCTTGACGGTGGCGTACATGCCCCCGATGGTGCGGATGCCGGTGCCGGGCTGCATGTCGTCGCGCATCTGCGCGGCGGCCTGCTGCTTCTTCTTGGCGGACCGGGTCATCAGGAACATGGCCCCGATGAGCACGATGAAGGGGAGAAGGGTCACGAGACTCACGGGAGGGAACTTCCTTCGCACGACCGCGCTGTCAAGCGGCCTGATCTACGGGGGTGGGCATGCCGCTCCGGAAGGGCGGCATCGGCGGAGTCTAAGCGAGTCCGCTTCGTTGGAACAACGCCCAGCATCGCACCGGGGTTCCTGCCCGTGCGCGTGTTCATGCCGTCACGCCCCGAACAGGCCGGGTTGTCCGGTCGTGCCGGGCGCCTGCTGGGGCGGTACGAGCCCGAGATGAGCCCACGCCGCCGGGGTCGCGACCCTGCCTCGTGGCGTACGGGCGAGCAGTCCCTCCCGTACGAGAAAGGGCTCGGCGACCTCCTCGACCGTCTCGCGCTCCTCGCCCACGGCGACCGCCAGGGTCGACAGCCCCACCGGCCCGCCGCCGAAGAGCTTGAGCAGCGCCTGGAGCACGGCCCGGTCGAGCCGGTCGAGACCGCGTGCGTCGACCTCGTACACCGCGAGGGCCACCTCCGCCACCTCACGGGTGATCCGCCCGTCCTCCTTGACCTGGGAATAGTCCCGTACGCGGCGCAGCAGCCGGTTGGCGATACGGGGCGTGCCGCGGGAGCGTCCGGCGATCTCCGCGGCGCCCTCGGCGTCTATCTCCAGGTCCAGGAGCTGGGCGGAGCGGTGGATGACGCGCTCCAGTTCGACGCTCTCGTAGAACTCCATGTGGCCGGTGAAGCCGAAGCGGTCGCGCAGCGGGGGCGGCAGCAGTCCGGCCCGGGTGGTGGCGCCGACCAGGGTGAAGGGCGGCAGCTCCAGCGGGATGGCGGTGGCGCCCGGGCCCTTGCCGACGATCACGTCGACCCGGAAGTCCTCCATCGCCATGTAGAGCATCTCCTCGGCGGGCCGGGACATGCGGTGGATCTCGTCGAGGAAGAGGACCTCCCCCTCCTGGAGGGAGGAGAGGATCGCGGCGAGATCGCCCGCGTGCTGGATCGCCGGGCCCGAGGTGATGCGGATCGGGGCGTTCATCTCCGCCGCGATGATCATCGAGAGGGTCGTCTTGCCGAGCCCCGGCGCCCCGGAGAGCAGGACGTGGTCGGCGGTGGCACCGCGCGCGAGGGCCGCTTTGAGCACCAGGTCGAGCTGGACCCGTACCCGCTCCTGTCCGACGAACTCGTCGAGCGACTTGGGCCGCAGCGCCGCTTCGACGGCCTGGTCCTCACCGTCCGCGGAGGCGCCGACCAGCCGCTCGGCCGCGTCGTCCTGCGTGGGCGCGTCGCCGTCGGTGTCGTCCCAGTTCACTCAGTCTCACCTCGGGAAGAGGGCGCGTACGAGAACGGCCCGAATGGAGTACGGCGGGGGCAGGCCCTGCCGGGTTCAGCGTGTGCGGTTGAGGCTCCGGAGCGCGGCGCGCAGCAGTTGGGGCACCGGTGGCTGGGAGCCCTCCGCGAGGGCCGCCTCGGCCTCCGGGGTGACCTGGGCGACCGCTTCCTCGGCCTCGCGTCCGGCATACCCGAGCCCGATGAGCGCGGCGTGGAGCTGGTCGCTCCAGGAGGCCGCCGCCGCGCCGGCCTGCCGGCCCACGGTGGCGCCCCGGGGTGCGCCGAGCCGGTCCTTCAGCTCCAGCAGCAGCTTCTGGGCACCCTTCTTCCCGATGCCGGGGACCGCCGTCAGCGCCTTCTCGTCGCTGGTGGAGACGGCGAGACGCAGCGCGTCGGGGCTGTGTACGGCGAGCATCGCCTGGGCGAGCCGGGGGCCGACGCCGCTGGCGGTCTGGAGCAGCTCGAACACCTGGCGTTCGTCGTCGTCGGCGAAGCCGTACAGCGTGAGGGAGTCCTCCCGGACGACCAGCGAGGTGGCGAGTCTGGCCTCCTGGCCGACGCGCAGCGCGGCGAGGGTGCCGGGGGCGCACTGGACGGCCATGCCGACACCGCCGACCTCGATGACCGCGGTGGTCGGGGCGAGGGCGGCGACCGGGCCGCTGACGAAGGCGATCATCGCGTGACCTTCCGGACGGGTGCGGAGGCGGGGATACGGGAGGGGCGGGCCGCCGCCTGGGCCTGCTGGAGGCGGTTCATGGCGGGGGCGCGCCAGATGTGGCAGATGGCGAGCGCGAGGGCGTCCGCGGCGTCGGCCGGTTTGGGGGGCGCCGCGAGCCGCAGCAGCCGGGTGACCATCGCGCCGATCTGTGCCTTGTCGGCCCGGCCGCTGCCGGTGACGGCGGCCTTGACCTCGCTGGGGGTGTGCAGGGCGACGGGGATGCCGCGGCGCGAGGCGCAGAGCATGGCGACCGCGCTGGCCTGGGCGGTGCCCATGACCGTACGCACATTGTGCTGGGCGAACACCCGCTCCACAGCGACGTGTTCGGGCCGGTACTCGTCCAGCCAGGCTTCGATGCCCTGCTCGATGGCGACGAGACGCGGGCCGATCTCCTCGTCGGAGGGCGTACGCACCACGCCCACACCCAGCATCGTCAGCGGCCGTCCCGCGGCCCCTTCGACGACGCCTATCCCGCACCGCGTCAGCCCGGGGTCCACACCCAGCACCCGCATCGCGCCCCCACTCTCTCGGTCATGCGTTCTCCCCGAGGGGAGAAGCCCTGATCAGACAGTATCGGTCGGCACTGACAACGGACCGGACCGACATCGAGGAGAGGTGGGGTGCGAAGCGCGGGGTCAGGCGTCGACCTTCTCCATCACGTCGTCCGAGACGTCGAAGTTGGCGAAGACGTTCTGGACGTCGTCGCTGTCCTCAAGGGCGTCGATCAGCTTGAAGATCTTGCGCGCCCCTTCCTCGTCCAGCTCGACCTGCATGGTCGGCACGAAGTTGGCGTCGGCCGAGTCGTAGTCGATGCCCGCCTCCTGGAGCGCGGTGCGGACCGCGACCAGGTCGGTGGCCTCGCTGAGCACCTCGAAGGACTCGCCGAGGTCGTTGACCTCTTCGGCGCCCGCGTCCAGCACCGCGTCCAGCACGTCGTCCTCGCCCAGCTCACCCTTGGGGACGATCACGACGCCCTTGCGGTTGAAGAGGTACGAGACGGAGCCGGGGTCGGCCATCGAACCGCCGTTGCGGGTCATCGCCACGCGTACGTCGGAGGCGGCGCGGTTGCGGTTGTCGGTGAGGCACTCGATGAGCACCGCGACACCGTTCGGGCCGTACCCCTCGTACATGATCGTCTCGTAGTCGGCGCCACCGGCCTCCAGGCCGGCGCCGCGCTTGACGGCCGAGTCGATGTTCTTGTTCGGGACCGAACTCTTCTTCGCCTTCTGGATGGCGTCGAAGAGAGTGGGGTTGCCTTCGACGTCAGCGCCGCCGGTGCGCGCCGCGACCTCGATGTTCTTGATCAGCTTCGCGAAGAGCTTGCCGCGCTTGGCATCGATCACGGCCTTCTTGTGCTTCGTCGTAGCCCATTTAGAGTGGCCGGACATCTGCCTGTCTCCTTCGCGTAACCGGTACTGCTCCCGTTCGGCAGCGATCCTACCGGGCGGAGGTCACTGTGCGGAGCGCACCATGTCGGTGAAGAAACGGTGCAGCCGGTGGTCGCCCGTCAGTTCGGGGTGGAAGGACGTCGCCAGCGCGCCGCCCTGCCGTACGGCGACGACATGGCCCCCGTACTCGGCGAGCACCTGGACCTCGGCCCCCACCGACTCGACCCACGGCGCGCGGATGAAGACGCCCTCCACGGGGCCGCCTTCGACGCCGGCGACCTCCACGGCCGCCTCGAAGGACTCGTTCTGCCGTCCGAAGGCGTTGCGGCGCACGATCATGTCGATTCCGCCGACCGTCTCCTGGCCCGACCGCGGATCGAGGATCTTCTCGGCGAGCATGATCATCCCGGCGCAGGTGCCGTACACCGGCATCCCGGCCCGTACGCGGGCACGCAGCGGCTCCAGCATGCCGAAGAGCGCGGCCAGTTTGGACATCGTGGTGGACTCGCCACCCGGGATCACCAGGCCGTCGACCTCGGCCAGCTCCTCGGGCCGCCGGACGGTCCTGGCCACGGCTCCCGCCGCGGCCAGGGCGCCCAGGTGCTCCCGGACGTCACCCTGGAGCGCCAGGACGCCGATCGCGGGGCTACTCATCACCAGCCGCGGTTCGCGTAGCGCTCGGCCTCGGGCAGCGTGTCGCAGTTGATGCCGACCATGGCCTCGCCCAGGTTGCGCGACGCCTCCGCGATGATCTTCGGGTCGTCGTAGAACGTGGTGGCCTTGACGATCGCGGCGGCCCGCTTGGCCGGGTCGCCCGACTTGAAGATGCCGGATCCCACGAAGACGCCCTCGGCCCCGAGCTGACGCATCAGCGCGGCGTCCGCGGGGGTGGCGACACCGCCCGCCGAGAAGAGGACCACCGGCAGCTTGCCCAGCTCCGCGACCTCCTTGACGATCTCGTAGGGGGCGCGCAGCTCCTTGGCGGCCGCGAACAGTTCGTTGTTGTCGTAGCCACGGAGCCTGGCGATCTCGTTCTTGATCTGCCGCAGGTGCCTGACCGCCTCGACGACATTGCCCGTCCCGGCCTCGCCCTTCGAACGGATCATGGCCGCGCCTTCGGCGATCCGGCGCAGCGCCTCACCGAGGTTGGTGGCGCCACAGACGAAGGGGGTCGTGAACGCCCACTTGTCCGCGTGGTTGACCTCGTCGGCCGGGGTCAGCACCTCCGACTCGTCGATGTAGTCCACGCCCAGCGACTGGAGCACCTGGGCCTCGACGAAGTGGCCGATACGGGACTTCGCCATGACCGGGATCGAGACCGCGTCGATGATCCCCTCGATCATGTCGGGGTCGGACATCCGCGCGACGCCACCGTCCTTGCGGATGTCGGCGGGCACCCGCTCCAGCGCCATCACGGCGACCGCGCCGGCGTCCTCGGCGATCTTCGCCTGTTCCGGTGTGACCACGTCCATGATCACACCGCCCTTGAGCTGCTCGGCCATACCCCGCTTGACGCGCGCGGTGCCGGTCTCGGGGTTCTGGGCGGTGGTGGACACGGGCGACCTCACAGGCTCGTACGACGGGGGATCTCCAGAGAACGCCCCGGAACCAGTCCACAGCAAGAGCCAATGGGAAGCCGGTGGATCGTTCAGGACCCCGGCCGGTCGGCCAGCGCGACGGGCGGCTCGTCGTCCATCTCGAAGGCGAGCGGGAACGGCGCGTGCCCCGCGAGCCGGAACCAGCGCACCTTCCGGTGGCGCCGCAGCGCGCGGGCGGCCCGTACGGCGTCGTTGTGGAACCGCCGCGCCATGGGCACCCGCCGTACCGCCGCGGCGAGTTCCCCGGCGGCGTCCTCCCCCCCGGGCGCCTCCTGTACGGCCTCCACCTGGGCGGCCTCGCCGAACACGGCCCGCAGCGCCTGGCTCAACTCGCTCTCGGCCACCTCCCGCTGCTCCTCCTCGGCCTGCCGCGCGGCGTGCGCGGCCTGGTACAGCACGATCGAGGCGGCCGGATCGAGCACCCCGGAGGTGGCCAGCTCCTGCGCGACCGAGGCACGCCGCAGCAGTTGGGCGTCGAGAGCGGCGCGGGCAGCGTCGATCCGGGTGTGCAGACGGTCGAGGCGGCCGGCGGTCCAACTGAGATAGAGCGCGATCGCGACGACGGCAACGGCGATCCAGACGAAGGTGGTCACGCACGGCAGATTACGCGGTACCGCACCCGTGCCCCCGCCGGGCAGCGCACCGAGGACGGCGAACCGGCTAGTCCCGGGCCAGCCCGAACCGCGCCCTCAGCCCCGTCCGTTCGTCCGTCGCCACCGACGCCGCCCCGTCCGTCACCGTCTCGTACACCGCGAGGATGTCCGCGCCGACCGTCGACCAGTCGAAGCGCCGTACGTGCGCGCTGCCCCGTTCACGCAGCTCCGCGCGCCGTTCCGGGTCGCCGAGGAGCCGTACCGCCGCACCCGCGAGCGCGTCCGCGTCCTCGTTGGTGAAGAGTTCGCCCGCCGCCCCGTGGTCCAGGACCTGGGCGAACGCGTCCAGGTCGCTCGCCAGGACCGCCGCGCCCGCCGACAGCGCCTCCACGAGGATGATGCCGAAGCTCTCGCCGCCGGTGTTGGGCGCGACGTACAGGTCGACGCTGCGCAGCAGCCGCGCCTTCTCCTCGTCGCTGACCATCCCGAGGAACTCGACGCGGCGGCGCATCTCCTTCGGCAGGGACTCCACCGCCTCCTTCTCGTCCCCGCGACCGGCGACCAGCAGCCGGGTCTCCGGGTGGACGTCGAGGATCTTCGGGAGGGCCCGCATCAGCACCGGCAGCCCCTTGCGCGGCTCGTCGATGCGTCCTATGAAGCCGATGGTGCCGCCCTGCCAGGCCGGTTCGGCCTCGGCCCGGGCGAAGAAGTCGACGTCGACGCCGTTCGGGATGACCACGGCATCGCCGCCGAGGTGTTCCACCAGGGTGCGCCGCGCGTACTCGCTCACCGCGATGCGGGCGCTGATCTTCTCCAGCGCGGGCTGGAGGATCGGGTACGCCGCGATCATGGCGCGGGAGCGCGGGTTGGAGGTGTGGAACGTCGCGACGATCGGCCCCTGCGCCGCCCAGCAGCTCAGCAGGCCCAGCGACGGCGAGGCGGGCTCGTGGATGTGGATGACGTCGAAGGTGCCCTCGTGCAGCCAGCGCCGCACCCGCGCCGCCGACAGGAAGCCGAAGTTGAGGCGGGCGACGGAGCCGTTGTACGGGACGGGCACGGCGCGGCCCGCCGAGATGACGTAGGGCGGCAGCGGTGTCTCGTCGTCCGCGGGGGCCAGGACGGACACGTCGTGTCCGAGCCGGATGAGATGTTCCGCGAGGTCTCTGATGTGGAACTGGACGCCGCCCGGTACGTCCCAGGAGTACGGGCAGACGATGCCGATCTTCACTCGGGCCCCCGGTCCAGGTCGGCGACCCACAGCCGTTGCAGCATGTGCCAGTCCTCCGGGTGTTCGGCGATTCCCGTGGCGAAGGCGTCGGCCACCGCCTGTGTCATCACAGACGTCTTCTCGGCGCGGGTGCCTGTCTCGGGGACGGGGACGGCCGGAAAGACCTGTCCCCGCATCACCCGGGAGTCGTCGAACCACAGCGAGACGGGCAGCAGCAGCGCCCCGGTCTGCTGCGCCAGCAGCGCGGGGCCGGCGGGCATCCGGGCGGTGCCCCCGAAGAACTCGACCTCGACGCCGGACGACGACAGGTCGCGGTCGGCGACGAGGGCGACGAGGCCGCCGTCCCGCAGTCGCCGGGCCAGGGTGCCGAAGGCGGTGCCGCCGGTGTGCGGAAGGACCTCCATGCCCAGGCTCTCGCGGTAGGCGACGAACCGGTCGTACAGCGTCTCGGGCTTGAGCCGCTCCGCGACCGTCGTGAACGGCACACCGCGGGCCCGGGTGAGCCAGGCGCCCGCCAGGTCCCAGTTGGCCATGTGGGGCAGCGCCAGGACGACGCCGCGCCCGGTGGCGAGCCCGTCGAAGAGCCGGTCGATGTCCTTGATCTCGACGCCGTCGCGCACGCGTTCCGTGCTCCAGGCCGGCAGCCGGAACGACTCCATCCAGTACCGCATGTACGAGCGCATGCCCGCCTTGGAGAGGGCGGCGAGGCGCTCGGGGCCCGCGTCGGGCACGACCCGGGCGAGGTTGGACTCCAGGCGCAGGACGCTCTTGCCGCGCCGTTTCCACACGGTGTCCGCGAGGGTCCTGCCGAGGGCTCCGGCCACGGGTTCGGGGAGTTTCTTGACCGTGCTCCAGCCGAGTCCGTACAGCGCGTCGGTCAGCCGGTCGCTCGCCGCGCTCATGACGTGGCTCCACTCCCCCGGGCGGGGTCGCTCCCGGCGGGCTCGGCCGCGGCGGCGTCCGCCTCGGCGGACTCACGCCGTACGGTCACCACGCGCTGGCCGAGGGTGACGAGGCTGCCCGCGGCGACGATCCACAGCGCGATGGGCAGCAGGATGCCGATGCCGGGGACGCCGAAGGCGTGCAGCCCGGCGAGGCCGGCCGCGACGAGGGAGATGACCAGCCGCTCGGCGCGCTCGATGAGTCCGTTGACCGCCACCGGCAGCCCGATGGACTCGCCCCTCGCCTTCGTGTACGAGACGACCTGGCCGCTGGCCAGGCAGAAGATGGCGACCGCGCACAGCATGGTGTTGTCGCCGTCGCCCGCGTACCAGAGCGCGAAGCCGGCGAAGATCGCGCCGTCGGCGACCCGGTCGAGGGTCGAGTCGAGGAAGGCCCCCCAGCGGCTGGAGATGCCCGCCTGACGCGCCATGTTGCCGTCGACGAGGTCGGAGAAGACGAAGAGGGTGATGACGATCGTGCCCCAGAAGAACTCCCCGCGGGGGAAGAAGACCAGCGCACCCGCCATCACTCCGGCCGTGCCGATGAGCGTGACCGCGTCCGGAGTGACTCCGCGACGGAGCAGAAACGCCGCGAACGGTGTGAGGACACGCGTGAAGAATGCACGCGCGTACTTGTTCAGCATGGCCTTCCCGAGGTTCGGTGGGCCGAGGACCCCTGTGGCCGTCGGCTGGCCCATCGTAGCCACGACCGCCATGGCGCACCGCCGGGCACCCGGCCCATGCCGCGCGGTACGACGTATGGACGCGCCATGGCGGGAGTGCGAAGCTCGAAGGACCACCGCGGGCATCGCCGGAGCTGCCGCGCGGCTCCCCCGGCCCGCCTCTCTCCGTCCCCCTTCACCGACCACTCGGTGGAACCGATCGGGAGGCAGCAGTCATGGGCGACAAAGTCGACAAGCAACCGTCACATCCCGGGGCCGCCGGCAGGGCGACGGCGGCCGACCGGCCCGCGTCCGTACGGAACGTGGTGCTGGTGGGCCACAGCGGTTCGGGCAAGACCACCCTCGTCGAGGCCCTGGCGTTCACCGCGGGGGCCGTGAACCGGGCGGGCCGGGTCGAGGACGGCGCGACGGTCTCCGACCACGACGAGATCGAGCACCGCCAACAGCGCTCCGTACAGCTCTCGCTCGTCCCGGTGGAGTGGGGCGGGTGCAAGGTGAATCTGCTGGACACCCCCGGCTACGCCGATTTCGTCGGGGAGCTCAGGGCCGGTCTGCGCGCCGCGGACGCGGCCCTTTTCGTGGTGTCGGCGGCCCAGGAGGCGGACGCGGTGGCGGGGGCGACCCGGGCCGTCTGGGAGGAGTGCGCGGCGGTCGGGATGCCGCGCGCCATCGTCGTCACGCATCTCGACACGGCGCGCACCGGCTTCGACGAGATGACCCGGTTGTGCGCCCGGATCTTCGGCGGGGACGACCCCGACGCCGTACTGCCGCTCTACCTTCCGGTGCACGGCTCGGAGGGCCCCGACGGGCACGCGCCGGCCACTGGGCTGGTGGGGCTGCTCTCGCGGAAGATCTTCGACTACTCCTCCGGGGAGCGGCGGGTGGGTCCGCCCGATACCGCGCGGCTCCCGGAGATCGCGGAGGCCAGGGACCGGCTGATCGAGGGGATCATCGCCGAGAGCGAGGACGAGACCCTCATGGACCGCTATCTGGGCGGGGAGGAGGTCGACGTCAAGACGCTGATGGAGGACCTGGAGAAGGCCGTGACGCGCGGGGTCTTCCATCCGGTGCTCGCGGCGGCGCCCGCGCCGCCCGGGGCCCGGCAGGGGCTGGGCACGGTCGAGCTGCTCGATCTGGTCACCGGCGGTTTCCCGACCCCGCTGGAGCGCCCGGCGCCCGCCGTCACCACGCCGCTCGGGGCCCCGCGCCCGGAGATCCGCTGCGACCCCGAGGGGCCGCTGGTCGCCGAGGTCGTCAAAACCGCCTCCGACCCCTATGTCGGCCGGATCTCTCTCGTACGGGTCTTCTCGGGGACGCTGCGCCCCGACGAGACGGTGCACGTGTCCGGGCACGGGCTCACCGACCGGGGCCACGAGGACCACGACGTGGAGGAGCGGGTCGGGTCGCTCTCCTCGCCCTTCGGCAAGCAGCAGCGGGTGCTGGCGCACTGTGTGGCGGGCGATCTCGCGTGCGTGGGGAAACTGTCGCGCGCCGAGACCGGGGACACGCTCTCCGCGACGGACGATCCGCTGCTGGTGGAGGCGTGGAGCATGCCTGACCCGCTGCTGCCGCTCGCGGTCCGGGCGCACGGCAAGGCGGACGAGGACCGGCTGTCCCAGGGGCTCGCCCGGCTGGTGGCGGAGGATCCGACGATGCGGCTCGAACAGAACCCGGACACCCATCAGGTGGTGCTCTGGTGCCTGGGCGAGGCGCACCGGGATGTGGCGCTGGACCGGCTGCGCGGCCGGTACGGGGTCCAGGTCGACGCCGTGCCGCTGCGGGTCGCGCTGCGCGAGACGTTCGGCGTGAGCGCCATGGGGCGCGGCCGGCATGTGAAGCAGTCCGGCGGTCACGGTCAGTTCGCGATCTGCGAGATCGAGGTGGAGCCGCTGCCCGCCGGGTCCGGTGTCGAGTTCGTCGACAAGGTGGTGGGCGGGGCGGTGCCCCGGCAGTTCATCCCCTCCGTCGAGAAGGGCGTACGGGCGCAGGCGGCGCGCGGTGTCGCGGCCGGTCATCCGCTGGTCGACATCCGGGTGACGCTGCTCGACGGGAAGGCCCACTCGGTGGACTCCTCGGACGCCGCGTTCCAGACGGCGGGCGCACTGGCCCTGCGGGAGGCGGCGGGCGAGGCGGCGATCCATCTGCTGGAGCCGGTCGCCGAGGTGGCGGTCATGGTGCCCGACGAGTACGTGGGGCCGGTCATGAGCGACCTGTCGGGCCGGCGGGGCCGCGTCGTGGGCACCGAACAGGCCGGTCCCGGGCGGACCTTGGTCCGGGCCGAGGTGCCCGAGCTGGAGATCGGGAGGTACGCGGTGGACCTGCGCTCGCTCTCGCACGGCGCGGGCCGCTTCAGCCGCGCGTACGCCCGTCACGAGCCGATGCCGCAGGCGGTGGCGGACCGTCAGCCCGTCCGCGAGGAGAGCACGGTGTGAGGGGACCACGGTGTGAGGGGAGCGCGGTGCGGGGCCTGCCGCCCGGCCGGTCAACGGATCGTGCTCGCCCGTCCGTTCGGTGGCACCTGTTACCCGGCGGGCGGGCACCTCATGCCGGTTGGCGAAAGACAGCCAGTCCCCTGACGCGGACGGCATCGCACCGTTACGCTGTGGTGCCCAGCTCCAGCAGGTGTGCGGGGCGCGCGGGCCGGGAAGAGGTCGCGGCAGCGAATCCTTGCGGCGAGGGGGCGGCAGTGGCGGACGATCTATTCGACTTCAGCCCGGGGGCACAGGTTCCGCTCCAGGGAGCGGCCGGGGGCACGGCGGCGACGTTCGCCCTCGCCTCGGCCGCGTACCGGGACAGTCCGCTCGAAGACATCTCCAAGGCGGACAACGACTGGCACAAGTCGGGTGTGACCAAGGGCAAGTTCTCGCTCTTCGAGCCGAATCTGGGCGAGGCGTTCGCGCGGGCCGTCCAGCTCAGGACGCTGGGCGGCGGCCGGGGTCCGATCATCCAGTCCTTCGGCATGGACCCGCAGGCCGTGGTCGAGCACTGCCTCGCCGCGAACCACATCCGCAAGGAGCGGGACCAGAAGCTCACGGTGGTGACCGCGCTCTTCGGGCTGCTCTTCCTCCCCGGGCTGCTGATCTGGCTGGGCGTGTTCCAGTTGCGCCGCACCCTGGCGGGGGCCAAGGACCGCCGGGCCGGCGCGATCGGCGGCGCCCTGCTGGCGGCCGTCGCCGTGATGGCGGTGATCGTGCTGATCAAGCTGCCCCTCGACGGCGTACTGAACTGGTATCTGCGCGGCATGCTCGTCGCCCCGGTCATCGGCTGGCTGCTCGCCAAGCAGATCTGCGAGTCGACCGCCAAGGACCTGCGGGCCCGCTGGGAGAGCCTGCTCTCCGGCGGCGGCACCGGCGCCAAGATCCCCGAGGCCGTCCCGGGGAACCCCGGCGACACCTCGCGGGAGGTGCTGCGCCAGGGGCTGGAGAAGCTGAGCGCGGAGCAGCGCTCGAACGTGGTCTTCTACGCCGGCCCCAAGGGGATACTCGGCATGGGCACCCGCTGGGGAAGCTGGCAGCTCGCGGAGGAGCTGGTCCCCAAGGACGCCGGCAAGGAGATCCACCAGTTCCGCAGCTACGACGTGATACGGGCGATCCACGACCAGATGAAGCTGCTGGAGCGCGGCCCCCTCAACTCCGGTGGTTTCCCGACGCCTTCGGTCAAGCACTGGATCGTGTCACCGGTCGGCGAAGGCGCCGGCTCGGTCTCCTGGCCCTCGGGCCAGGAGGTGGAGGCGTTCCAGATCAAGAGCCACGAGATACAGCGGATCTGCAACCACCAGCAGTTCGGCAGCGGGAACCGGCACTACCTGGGCGTGCAGTTCACGCTCTGGGAGAGCCAGTTGGTCATCACGATGATGATCTCGGTCACGGTGCTCCACGAGACGCTGCGCATCGAGGTCTCGGGGTACGCGCTGGGCCCCGTGCACTCGCTGTTCTTCGCGAAGCCATCACCCAAGAGCGTCTCGCGCCCCAAGACCGTACGGTTCTGGGAGACCACGTCGAGGAACCTGCCCCTGGTCGAGCCGCGTGAGGCGGTCAGGCTCGCGGTGCGCGCCCCGCTCACCTGGTACCCGCCGGTGCTGGACTTCCTCGGCGGCAAGCTCAGCCTGCCCGAGCCGTTCGGCATGCGGCACGCCTGGGCGGACCAGCCGTGGCGCCACCGCTTCATGGCCGACGACGCGATGCGGGCCGCCACCCCGGTCCTGCGGGTGGCGCACAACGCGGCGATGCGCGTGCTGGCCGAGCACGGCGTGGACACCGAGCGCTTCAGCAACCGTTCGTCGTCGCTGATAGGGGCGGTGCAGGACCCGTCGCCGAGGAAGATCGACGCGTACGACGCGTAGGGCCCGCCGGCGCCCGCCCCGGACAGCCGGGGCGGGCGCTCGCCGGACGGACGCTCGCCGGACGGACGCTCGCCGGACGGACGCTCGGAGCAGGGGCTACGAGCCGGTCGGCCAGGCGTCGGCCAGCATCGCGCGGGTGTCCGCGAGGAGCTGCGGCAGCACCCTCGTGTGGCCGACGACGGGCATGAAGTTGGTGTCGCCGCCCCAGCGCGGCACCACATGCTGGTGGAGATGCGCGGCGATCCCGGCGCCCGCCGAAACGCCCTGGTTCATCCCGATGTTGAAGCCGTGCGCCCCGGACGCGGCGCGGAGCGCCGTCATCGCCCGCTGGGTGAGGAGCCCCAGCTCGGCGGTCTCCGCCGCGTCCAGCTCCGTGTAGTCCGCGACATGACGGAAGGGGACGACCATCAGGTGCCCGCCGTTGTACGGGTAGAGGTTGAGCACGGCGTACACCCGCTCGCCACGCGCGATGATCAGACCGTCCTCGTCCGATTTGGACGGGATGGAGCAGAAGGGACAGCCGTCCTCGGCGCCCGGCCCGGTGGGCTTGTTCTCACCCTGGATGTAGGCCATCCGATGGGGCGTCCACAGGCGCTGGAACGCGTCCTGGGTCCCCACTCCGATCTGCTGCTCCGGCTCACTCGTCATGTTGTGCAGCATATGACTTCGCCCGGGTGGGGCGTGTCGCCGGGCCCGCACCGGCCGCCGCCCGGCGATGCTGGGGTGATGCATGTCCGCAACGGCCCCGACCGGCTGCGCGGCTGGGAGCGGCGCACGGAGCTGCCGCTGCTCGTGGCCTCGCCGCTCTTCCTCGCCTGCTACGCGGTGCGCGTCCTCGACCAGAGCGCCGACCCGTTCTGGCGGGACCTCGCGCTGGCACTGTCCCTGCTGATCTGGGCGGTCTTCGTGGTCGACTACGGGGTACGGCTGGTCCTCAGCGGTCAGGGCGCGCGCTTCCCGAGAACGCATTGGCTGGACACCGTCGTGATGGTCCTGCCCCTGCTGCGTCCGCTGCGGATCGTGAACACGTACATGGCGATCCAGCGGCGGCGCGACCGCCCCCGGCTGAGCCTGTACGGGCGGGTGATGGCGTACGCGAGCATCACCACGGCCCTGCTCACCTTCGCCGCCGCGCTCGCCGTCTACCAGCAGGAACGGGACGCGCCCGGCGCCACGATCCGCACCTTCGGGGACTCCGTGTGGTGGGCCTGCTCGGCGATCACCACGGTCGGATACGGCGATGTGACACCGGTGACGCCGCTCGGCCGCCTGTACGCGGTCGGTCTGATGCTGTGCGGGCTGGCGCTGCTGGGCGCGGTCACCGGTTCGTTCTCGTCGTGGCTGGTCCAGGTCTTCGGCCGGGAGGACAAGGAAAGGCCCCCGGCGGGCTGATGCCTGCCGGGGGCCGCTCCGGGTCACCCTCGGGTTGACCGGCGGGTCACACCTGTACGCGGCGCTCCACCACGTCGAGGAGCTTCGCCAGCGCCTCGTCGCGCGGTACGCCGTTCTCCTGCGAGCCGTCGCGGTAACGGAACGAGACCGTACCCGCGTTCATGTCCTCGTCACCGACGAGGATCATGAAGGGGACCTTCAGCTTCTGGTGGTTCCTGATCTTCTTCTGCATCCGGTCGGAGGAGGCGTCCACCTCGACGCGCAGCCCCTTGGCCTTCGCCGCCTTGGCGAAGTCCTGGAGGTACTCGACATGCGCCTCACCGATCGGGATGCCGACCGCCTGCACCGGCGCCAGCCAGACCGGGAACGCGCCCGCGTAGTGCTCCAACAGCACCGCGAAGAACCGCTCGATCGAGCCGAAGAGCGCGCGGTGGATCATGACCGGGCGCTGCTTGGAGCCGTCCGGCGAGGTGTACTCCAGGTCGAAGCGCTCCGGCAGGTTGAAGTCGAGCTGCACGGTCGACATCTGCCAGGTTCGGCCGATCGCGTCGCGCGCCTGCACCGAGATCTTCGGACCGTAGAACGCGGCGCCGCCCGGGTCCGGGACCAGCGGCAGCCCCTGCTTCTCGGCCACCTTGCGCAGCGTCTCGGTGGCCTCCTCCCACGCCTCGTCCGTGCCGACGAACTTCTCGGGGTCCTTGGTGGACAGCTCCAGGTAGAAGTCGGTCAGCCCGTAGTCGCGCAGCAGGTTGAGCACGAAGGTCAGCGTCGAGTCCAGCTCGTCGGCCATCTGCTCGCGGGTGCAGTAGATGTGCGCGTCGTCCTGGGTGAAACCGCGCGCCCTGGTCAGTCCGTGCACGACGCCGGACTTCTCGTACCGGTACACCGTCCCGAACTCGAAGAGCCGCAGCGGCAGCTCACGGTAGGAGCGGCCCCGGGCGTCGAAGACCAGGTTGTGCATGGGGCAGTTCATGGGCTTGAGGTAGTAGTCCACGCCCTCGTCGAGCTGCATGGGCGGGTACATGCCGTCGGCGTACCAGTCCAGGTGCCCGGACTTCTCGAAGAGCTTCCCCTTGGTGGCGTGGGGCGTGTAGACGAACTCGTACCCCTCCTCCTCGTGCCGGCGGCGCGAGTAGTCCTCCATGGTCCGGCGGATGATGCCGCCCTTGGGGTGGAAGACGGCGAGGCCGGAGCCGACCTCGTCGGGGAAGGAGAAGAGGTCCAGCTCGTTGCCGAGCTTGCGGTGGTCGCGCTTCTCGGCCTCGGCGAGGAACTCCAGGTGTGCCTTCAGCTCCTCCTTCGACGGCCACGCGGTGCCGTAGATGCGCTGGAGCATCGGGTTCTTCTCGCTGCCGCGCCAGTAGGCGGCGGCGTTCCGCATCAGCTTGAACGCCGGGATGTTCCGGGTGGTCGGCAGGTGCGGGCCGCGGCAGAGGTCCTTCCAGCACAGCTCGCCGGTCTTCGCGTCCAGGTTGTCGTAGATGGTCAGCTCGCCGCCGCCCACCTCGACATCCGCGCCGTCGTCGGTCGAGGCCGCGCCCTTGATGCCGATGAGTTCCAGCTTGTACGGCTCGTCGGCCAGCTCCTCGCGCGCCGCCTCGTCCGTGACGACCCGGCGCGAGAAGCGCTGGCCGCGCTTCTGGATCTCCTGCATCTTCTTCTCGACGGCCTTGAGGTCGTCGGGGGTGAAGGGGGTCGCGACGTCGAAGTCGTAGTAGAAGCCGTCCTTGACCGGCGGGCCGATGCCCAGCTTGGCCTCAGGGTGCAGCTCCTGCACGGCCTGGGCCATCACGTGCGCGGTGGAGTGGCGCAGGATGTTCAGGCCGTCCTCGGAGGAGATCTCGACGGGCTCGACGACCTCGCCCTCGCCGATCGCGTACGCGAGGTCCTTCAGCTCACCGTCCACCCGGGCGGCCACGACGGTGCGCTCACCGGGGAAGAGTTCGGCCGCCGTAGTGCCCGTCGTCACCACGCGCTCTTCCCGCTCGGAATCGCGTTGGATGATCACACGGACGTCTGACACCGGTCTCTCCTGACATGTGGGGTGCGCACCCCGCGCATGGCGTACGCACCGCACATCGTACCGAGCCGGGCGGGCAGCCCGCGAAACGGTTTCCCTCGCCCCTGCCCGGCGGCCCCCGGCACCTCGCCCGTCACCGTGTGGAGATGGCCGGACACGGCGCGTATCACGCCACCTGTCCGGGTATTACCGACTAGGGCGTGTTTCGAAAGCGGCGCCGTCCGCCCGTAGGGCGGGGCCTGCGGCGTCCGGTGCACTGAATCCTCCTTTGGATGCCGAGCGCGATCCCAAGGCGGAGGATCGGCACCCTCGATGGCCCGGACGTTCGTGGACGACTCCGACAACGCGGCGAGCGTGCGTGCCAGGCGTCGCGGGCCAGGCGGGACTTTCGAAACACGCCCTTGGGGCGGTGGCGCACGATTCGCCGCCGCGTGAGCGGTTCAAGAAGCTCGGGGAGTTCACGCATGACCTGTTGGTACGAAGGGCCGCTGGCGGCGTTCGACACCGGGACGACGGGGGCGGACGCCGAGAAGGACCGGATCGTGTCCGCCGCTCTGATCATCCAGGACACCACGGGGATACGGCCGAGAGTGCGACGCTGGCTGATCGACCCCGGGGTGCCCCTGCCGCCCGGGGCCACCGAGGCGCACGGACTGACCGAGAACTTCCTGCACCGCAACGGCCGCTGGCCGGCGCCCGTGGTGGAGGAGGTCGCCAGGGCGCTGGCCGAGCAGTGCAAGGCGGGGCGGCCTCTGGTGGTGATGAACGCGCCGTTCGGACTGACGCTCCTCGACCGGGAGCTGCGCCGCCATCGTGCCTCCTCCCTCGGCCGCCGGATGGAGAACGCGCCGCTGTGCGTGCTGGATCCGCTGGTCCTCGACCGGCATCTCGACCGCTACCGCAAGGGCAGCCGCGATCTCAACCAACTCTGTGCCGAGTACGAGGTGGGGGCTGACGGGGTGCCCGACGCGGCGGACGACGATCTGAGCGAGGTGACCGAGCCGGTCCGGCCGGCCTGGCCGGCGTGGCCGTCCGCGCCGGCCGGACCGTCCGCGCCGGTCACCCCGGCCGTGGTGGCCGCGGTGTCGGCCCTGTCGGCGCTGGAGCTGGTCCGGGCGATCGGGCGCCGGTTCGCGGGCCGGATGGAGCGGCTCTCGCCGCAGGAGCTGCACACCCTCCAGGCCGTCTGGCACGCGGCGCAGTCACGGGGGCCGCAGGCGTGGTTCTCGCGCGGCTCCGGGGAGGGGGCCACGGATCCCGCGTGGCCGCTACGTCCGGAACTGCCCGCCGCCGCCGTCTGATCCGGGGAGCCGGAACGCGCGAAGGCCGGTCCGTCACTGACGGACCGGCCTTTCCCGGTGGGCGATACTGGGTTCGAACCAGTGACCTCTTCGGTGTGAACGAAGCGCTCTCCCACTGAGCTAATCGCCCGGGAACGACCTGAACCATACAGGCCCCGGCGGCCTTCCTTCAAACCGGATCCGACGTACTCAGGCCACGATCTGAGTAGCCGCGCCCATGGCAGGGGCTGTGTCCCGGGCCACACTCCGTCGCATGGAGAACGTTCCGCACCCCGCGAGGGAACTGGCGCTCATCGACCAGGAATTGCACCGGATGGAGGCGCGCAGAGGCCAGTTGCTGACGCGCCGCTCCTATCTGGTGACCGTACTGGCCCGGCCCACGTCCCAGTCCCCTGACCGGCCCACGGCGGCCCACACCGACCGCTCCGCCGCATCCACCGCGTCCTCCGTCACCCCTGCCGCTTCTCCGCCGAGCGCGCAGAATGTGCTGCTCGCCCTCGGCGGTGTGCTGCTGACGGTCGCCGCGATCGCCTTCACTCTGCTGAGCTGGGGCCATCTCGGCATCGCCGGACGCTCGGCGGTGCTGACGGTGATCACCCTCGCCGCACTCGCCGCCCCGGTGGCGCTGCTGCGCCGGGGGCTCGCCTCGACGGCCGAGGCCGTGGCGGGGTTCGCACTGGTGCTGACGGTGCTCGACGCGTACGCGCTGTACGCCGTGGCGCTGCCCTGGGCGAACGGGCTCCGCTACACCGCCGTCGCCTGCGCCGTGCTCGCCGTGCTCTGGGGTGCGTACGGGGCGCTGCTCGGCGCCTTGCGCGGCCCGCTGCCCGTCGCGGTGGTCGCGGCCCAACTCCCGCCGCTCCTCTGGTCGGTGGCGGGCGACTGGACGGCCCTGACGGTGGCGTGGACGTTGCTGGCGACGGCCGCCGTGGACACGGCGGTCGCCCTGTGGCTGCTCGCGCGCCACCCGGCGCCCCCGGCGCGGCACGCCTCACGGAGGGCCGCGCGGGGGCTGGTGGTCGCCGCCGCGTTCACGACCGGGGGTGTGGCGCTGGCCGTGGCCGCCTGGTCGTCGGTGGACGCGGGGACCCCGGCCTCGGCGGCCGGGCCCGCCCTGCTGCTGCTCGCCGGCGCCACGCTCGGGCTGTTCGTGGCCTGGCGCGCTCCGGAGGCGGCGTTCGTGTGCGCGGCGGGGGCCGGTCTCGCCTCGGTCGTCGCGGTGGGCGGTCCGGTGCGTGCGGTCGTGCCGGCGGGCTGGGCCGTGCCCGGGTATCTGCTCTGCGCCGTCGGCCTGTTGGCGCTGGTGACGACCCGGCTGCCGCTTCCCGTCCGCCAGGGACTCGGCGCCGCGGGCGGCGCGGTGACGGGCGCCTCGCTGCCCTGGGCGCTGCCCTCGGTGGCGGCCACGCTGCTGGGCGGGGCGACCCGGGCCACGGAGATCTGGTCGGGCGCGCCGGACGGGGCACGGGCGGCGCTCGGGGTGCGCCTCGCCTCGTCCTGGCAGATCACGGCGCCCCTGGTGCTGGCGACGGCCGCGGGGACGCTGTTCGTCACGTACCGCCTGCTGCCGCGCCTCTCGAAGGATGTCGTGCCGGTCACCGACGTACGGCGGTCGCGTACGGCGGCGCTGTGCGGTGCGGGGGTGCTCGGCTGGGCCACGGTGCTGGTGGTGCCGCTCGTGGCGGATCTGCCGTACGCGGTGGCGCTGGTGGTGCCGCTGGGGCTGACGGCGGTGGCGCTGGCGCTCGCCGTCCGGCCGCGGGGTCCGATGGGGACGGCCGGGGCGCTCACCGCGCTGGTCGTCGCGCTGGCGGGCTCGGCCTCGGTGGCGCCGCTCTCCCTCGCGGCCCGGCCGGCCACCCTGACCGTGTTCGCGGCACTGTCGGCGCTGTTCGCCGGGGCGGCCGTGGCGCTGCGCCCCGCGCCGGCGCGGGGCGGGGCGGGCGGCGAGGAGCCGGTCCTCGGGGAGCCGGTGCGCGCGCTCCTCGCCGGTGTCTCCGTCGGCTGCGCGACGGCCCTGGTGGTCGCGGCGTCGGCGGCGGCCGGGCTGCCCGCCGAGGGGGTCGCGGTGGCGGTCCTGGCCGTACCGGCGGCGGTGGCGCTGCTCGGCGCGCGGCTGCGTGAGCACCCGGTGGCGGTGCCGGTCGAGGTCATGGGCGGCGCGGCCGGGCTGCTCGCGGTCGCACTCGCCCTGGGGAGCCTGCCGGTGCTGGCGCTGGTGCTCGCGCTGGGCGGCGTGATCGCGGCGGGTACGGCGGTACGCCCCGAGCGGCGCCGGGTGGCCGGGTACGTGGCGACGGGGCTCTTCACCGCGGCGACCTGGGTACGGCTGGCCGCGTCAGGGGTGTCGGTCCCCGAGGCGTACACGCTGCCGGTGACGGTGGCCGCGCTGGCCGTGGGGGTGGCGCGGCGCCGCCGGGACGCGGAGGCGTCGTCGTGGACGGCGTACGGGCCGGGGCTGGCGGCGACGCTGGCGCCGAGCCTGCTGGCCGCGTGGGGCGACCCGCACTGGGCGCGCCCGCTCCTGCTCGGGCTCGCCGCCCTGGCGCTGACGCTGGCCGGGGCCAGGCTGAGGCTGCGGGCGCCGCTGGTGCTGGGCGGGGCGGCGCTGGCGCTGGTCGCGCTGCACGAGCTGGCCCCGTACGTGGTGCAGGTGGTGGGCGCGCTGCCGCGCTGGCTGCCGCCGGCCCTGGCGGGGCTGCTGCTCGTGGGGGTGGGCGCCACGTACGAGCAGCGGCTGCGGGACGCGCGCCGGGTGCGCCGAAGTCTGGGCCGGATGCGCTGAGCGGGCCGGCCGCGGGGGACGCTCCGCGGCCGGAAACGTGCGAGGGGGCGTCGGCGGTTGCGGCGTGGGGGCCGGGGTTG
>NZ_JBHZEJ010000093.1:0-27225 GCF_042756365.1 Streptomyces sp. NPDC059092 | reverse complement strand
CCACAAGCGGATCGCGCGCGTGATGCGGAACATCAATCTGGCAGGAGTGCGACTGCGTCGCAGGCACCGCACCACGATCCCTGACCCAGCCGCAGCGAAGGCCCTGGACCTGATCGGCCGCGACTTCACCGCGAGTGAACCGAACACGAAGCACGTCGGCGACATCACCTGTCTCCCCCTGGACGGCGGGAAGTTCCTCTACATGGCCACCGTCATCGACCTCGCCTCACGCCGCCTGGCCGGCTGGGCGATCGCGGATCACATGCGCACCGATCCCGTCACCGACGCGCTCGCCGCCGCCGAGCGAACCCGCGGAAGCCTCAGCGGCGCGGTCATGCACACCGACCACGGGGCCCAGTACACCAGCCGGGCATTCGCCGATGCCTGCCGCAGAACCGGCGTCCGTCAGTCCATGAGCGCGATCGGCTCCAGCGCAGACAATGCGCTCGCCGAGTCCTTCAACGCGACGTTCAAACGCGAGACTCTCCAGGGTCGAAAGAGCTGGTCCAGCGAGCGCGAGGCCCGCCTCGACGCGTTCCGCTGGCTGAACCGCTACAACACGAGACGCCGTCACTCCCGCCTCGGGCAACGCAGCCCGATCGCCTACGAGACGGCGTCCAGAACAACATCAACTACGCTGGCACCAGCCGCACAACCCGTGTCCAAGGTTTCGGGTCAAGGCCCGCCCGAGAAAGTAGGTGCTACGACCCGCCACTGGCACAGAAGGTGGTCCGTCCAGAAATCACTGCCGACTACGCGGGGATCTGAGGGGTCAGTCCGGTAGTCGAGAGCCAAGGCGCCGTCATCACCGGGGTTGCGCGTGGTGGCGATCAGCACTGCCTGTTCAACGTCAAGCCAAGGAAGTTCGAGCGGGGCGGCGCCCCTGATTACGCGTGCCTGGCGAAAGAAGGCGGAGTGCGGATCATCGGCGAACATGTCCATTGATTGGGACGCGTACGCCATCTGCTCGGGGTTCGATACGAAGGCAAGTGGGGCCTTGAGCCACGGGATGACCTTCGCTAGCACCGCATCGCCCGGGTGACGCCAGAGGCCGCGATCGATGAGCGAGGTCAGCGGGGCGGGCAGAGCAAGTCCACGGACTATCGAAGGCGCCATGGCGAACAGCTTCGCATGGCGGACAACACCAAGGAGACACGCTCCAGCGGCAAGCCGGGTCAGCCGCTCTGGTTGTCGTCCTCGGTGGCGGCGTCGGTGTCGGGCCCGGGGCGAGCGTGTTCGACGGCCCAGGACCATCGCTGCTCGACCGTGTGGTGCTTCGCCCGGTCTGCGCGTGGTCCGGTCTCCGGGTCTGGCTGGGTCAGGCCGTTGGAGGCGTGGACTCCGGCGGCGCCTCCATACGTCTCGTAGCGGTCTGGGTCTTCTCCCCACATGCCGGCGAACACATAGGATTTGCCCGGCTCGACGGCCGGGGCACCCGGGTCCGGGATGATGTCGCCGTCCTGGTCGGTGGCGGTGGTGTTGACGGTGATCGTCCCCCGCGCGTCGCCTTTGAAGGCGCGGTCGACCTCAACGAGCCATTGCTGCTCAAGGTCGCCGTTGCCGCCGGTGTGCTGTTCACCGGTCTTGCGGATGACTGTGCCGTGGAAGACGTGCTGTGAGGCCGCCGCGACGTATTCGTCGCGGGAGAGATCTGCGGCCTGGAGGTCTTCGGAGATCCGCAGGCCGCCTCCGTCCTCGACTTGGACGTCGGTGTCCATTGCGGCGTGGAGGCTGAGGCCCACCGCGGCGAGTACGGCGGCAGCGGTGAGCGAAACGGCGAGGGCCCGGATTTTCATCTCATCCCCAGAGCTTGTGGTACGCGGCGCGGTCGAACTCGGTGGGCTGATTGCTGGCGAGCTGGTCGATCTTTGAGGCCATGATGGTCTTCTTCTCGGGTTTTTTGTGACAGTAACCCAGGGCATGGCCAAGTTCGTGTGCTGCTGCGGCTTTCCGCCAGTACTCGCTGGCGTATTCGCCGCTTCCATCCAGGTATTTCTTGTTCATGTAGATGTAATCGGTGGCACCGATGGCGCCGTGACGCTCCCAGGTCGCCAGAGCACCGTCTGCCTTGGCCTTTTCTTTCCAGTGGAGGTCGTTGCTGGTCACAGCACTGTCGGGCGCGATTCTGATCTTGTTGAGGCGGTAGTTGGAGGTGTACCAGCGGGAGATCGCCCAGGAGTGGGCGCCCTTGTACTTGGTTGCTTCCGTCCACCTGATCTCCCGGTCGTCGACCGAGGAGAAGCTCCTTGAGTCCCGTTTCCCGTTGGTGCATTTCTCCGGCGTTGCGGCGGACACTGCATGGGCCGGAGCAGTGGTGACAGCTACGGCTATGACAGCGCCGGCGGCGAGAGGTGAGGCCCAGTGCCGCTTCCGGCATCTGCTCAGCAGCGGATACATTGCACCAGTATGTCCATTCGGTGGGCGTGGCTGCGCGTTTTCGCGGAGGTACACCCTCTCGTGTCCGCCGAGCACGACAAGCCGTAGAACCAACCGCCGTGCAGCGGCACCCTGTTCGAGCAGCGGGGTCCACCGGGGAACCACTGCGGTACCGCTTCGCGGGTACGACGGGCAGCAAGGGCTCCATGGGGGCGCTGAGTAGCCAACCGTTCTACCCGCACGTCGGTCTCGGCGATCGCCGATGGCGGTCGTGCTTGCGTGGCGGGAGACGACCGCGGAGCGAAACGTCGAGGGGGTGCTCATGCGTACGGACCGTCGGCATAGCGCGGGCGGAAGGTGTTCCGCTGCGGCGGCGGTCTCCGGCGCCCGCGAGGCGGGGACCAGGATCACGTATGCCCTCCCCGGCCCCAGCGCGGTCTCATTCCTCGACGTTTCCCGGCGGGCACTGCGGGGCGTGGTTCCTGCTGGGTTCGGCATGATACGAGAGCCCGCGTGATCATGGACTTTTGCTATGGGCTGGCGTTGGTGGGGCGTGCGCCTCCGCCACGGCCCTCATGGCCCGGCGCCCGCCCCGTACCCAACCTACCGGCTGAGCGCCGCGCGTTAGCGGCGGGCCGCGCGGTAGAGGCCGCGGCCGGCATGGTCGGCGCGGGAGGTGCCGACGAGCCGGTCGAGGGTGCTGCGGACGGTGTTGATGTTGCCCGGAGTATCCTCGCGGCCGACGGCGATCGTCACGTCTCGCGCCCGAACAGTCCCCAATGCCAACGCCGGCCACCCCCGACGTACTTGCCGCCCGACGCAGGGAACGGGCCCGCATCCGCAGCGAGAAGGGCATCCGCTGGGGACGACGCCCCGTCACCGCGACCGCCTGACACCCCGCTGAATGCAGTCGGCCTCTGGGCTGGATACCCGTTGCCGTGGGCGGCGGTGCCTCGCTGGCCGGCCATAGCGCCCTTGCGGGCCGGGCTCGGCTCAGCCCGGTTCCTCGCCGCTGACCGCGGCTTCGTAGGCGAGCATTGTGTCGACGAAGAGCTGCCGCTGATCCGGTGTCAGGGGGGCCAGCGCCTTGCGCCATGCGGCCGCGCCCGGGGCAAGCCAGGAGGTGATCGCAGGTTGCTGGTCGGCCGCAATGCCGATGATCCGCCGGCGGCGATCCGCCTCGTCCTCGCGCCGCTCCAGGATTCCTTGCCGGCTCAGGTCGCCGACCAGCAGGCTCACCGTCGTTGGGGCGATCTGAAGTCGAGCGGCCAGTTCGTTCACGGTCATCGGCCCGTCAAAAAGCAGGTAGGAGAGCAGGGAGAGGTGACGCGGCGCCAGCGAGAAGGACTGCAGCGCCTCAGGCACGGGGATCTTCTTGACCCGGCCCACCATGCGGGGCATGAGCAGCAGCAGGGCCCTGACGGTGTCATCCACTCCGTTCCCGTCACCCTCGTCGGCATCGTGCGCCCTGGGTGTTGACATCGCACACCCCTCCCCATTTATCTTTACCTTCAAAGCTATTTTGCTTTGCACGCAAAGCGAATTCTCTTCATGGTACCCACCGGCGCGAACGGAGACTCCACCATGCCGCACCTGAGCGTGCACATCCGCGAGGGAGCCCTCGACGGGACGATCGAACCGAAGCTGATCAGCGCCTTAACCGACGCGGTCGGCGCCGTCTACGGCGAGGAGTTCCGCCGCCTGGTCGGGGTGGACCTGATCGGCATCCCGCAGAACCGCCGGGGCATCGGCGGCGCCCCCGCCGAGATCGACGCCCCGCTCGTCACTCTCAGCATGCGCGAGGCCGCTTATCACCTTCCAGAGATCCCGGACGCTCCCGCCCGACTGGTCGCCACCACCACCGACGCGCTGGTCAGCGTCCTTGGCGAGGACATCCGTAAGCAGATCATCGTGACGATCGTCGGCGTGCCGGACGGTCGCACCGGAGTTGCCGGCACGGTGGCCTGACGCACGTGTGTGGGCCGGGCCCGCTGGCCCCGGCCCACACACCACACAATCCTCAACAAGCCGGTGAACCTATGCGGTCACAGCATTAGGTGAGGGCCGCTGTGTGCGGCACCCTGTCTCCTTCTGCTGCTCGGGCGGAAACGGGGCGCCTCGTCCCGGCTGCGGCGCTATGGTCGTGGGCGGACGACGGACGAGCGGTCAGTGAGAAGGAGAGACTGCTGTGGGCCCCTTGCTGTTCCTCGACGTAGACGGTCCGCTCAATCCGTGGAAGGCGCAGCCGGAGCGGCGACCGGCGGGGTACGAGACGCACCGTATGAAGCCGCCGAGCTTGGCACGGCACTATCCGGGCAAGCCTTGGGCGTATGTCAAGCCGCTGCGGGTGTGGCTGAATCCTCAGCACGGAGCCGCGTTGGCCAGCCTGGGGTTCTCGGTCGTCTGGGCCACTACGTGGATGGGCGAGGCCCGCGACTTCATCGCGCCGGCCGTGGGTCTGCCCGACCTGCCGTTCGTGGACTTCGGTGACCGTTTGGCGGGCGAGGGGCCCAACGGGACGCACTGGAAGACAGAGACCCTGGTGGCGTATGCGGCGGGTCGGGACTTCGCCTGGGCGGATGACGAAATCACCGATGCCGACCGGGAGTTCGTGGCCGCCCGGCACGAGGGAAGGGCGCTGCTTCGCTGGGTCGATCCGCGACTCGGTCTGCGGGAGCCGGACTTTGTCGCGTTGGCTGAGTTCGCCGGGGCGGGCTCCGCCGGGGCCTGACCGATCCTGACCCGGTGGCTGGCCTCGTACTGGGGAGTTCGGTAGAGCCCTCGCGGTGTAGGTCCGGCGGCGCACGCACCCGGCCGGTTCCACTGTGCCTGGTCATCGTCGCGTCCGGAGTGCGGAATCCCAGGCGTCGCCTGGTCCCCTCGGCGGGGACGATCGTCGAGGGGACCAGCCTTCTCGCCCGGAGACAGAGCGGAGGGTTCGCTCGACGTCGGACTGGGCGGATGGGCACGAGTCCGTGGCCTCGGACCGCAGGTGCTGTTGCTGAGCAGGGTAGAGGCTGCGGACCTGCTCGAATTGCCTGGCTGGCCTGGGAGTAGGCCGCGTCTGGTGCGGGGGCGAGATCAGGTGGCCTCGGCGGCTGGGGCAGAGGGCGCTGTCCGATAAGGAGGTGGGCCTGGCTGGTCTCCTCGTAGACCCCTGTGGGTTCCCATGCGAGCAGTGTTGCGCGGAGGTCTGTTTCGTATTCGGGGCGTCGGTGCCCGAGGAGACCCGGCCGGGGAAACCGCTCCGCGGCCACCGCCCTCGACACGGACACGGGGGTACGACCCAGTACTCACCTTCACCCGAGGAGTGCAGCTTTCCTGACGACGGCATGGACCCTGGACAAGTCCCATCGCCCCAGGCCAGAGCAATGCCAGTGTTTTAGGATGTTTTTACAGGTGCGGATAGGTATGCCGGGTTTCGCGTGACTTTGAGTGAGTAGCTGACGCGGCTGGGAGGGCGAGGCTCGTCCCGGCGCTTGGCTTGGAAGGTGTTCCTCGGTGGTTTCTTCAGTTGTTGGCAGCGGCGGTCGCGGCGGGAGGGCAGGAGGTCGTTGTGGAGTTCCTGGACGACTTCGAGTCGGACGGCGCACAGGTCCTGCGGGTTCGCTGCCGTCTGTCCGGCGGTCGTGCACCGGGCGAGCTGCACCGTCGTGGTGAAGGAGATCCGGTCGGGATCGACCTCGCCCTGTTCGGCTGCGTGGACTTTGAGCGCGGACAGTGCCTGGTAGACGGTGAGGAGCGCGTAGATCTCCCGGCAGATGAGCTCGGGGGTCTTGGAGCGCAGGATGAAGCCGGCGCCTCGCAGCCGGTTTTTGAGTTCGGCGAAGCCGTTCTCGATCTCCCAGCGTTGGTGGTAGAGCTGGGCCAACTGCCGTGCGGACGCCTGCCGGTGGTCGAGCAGGCTGGTCGCCAGGCGGAACTTCTCGGTATGGGGCGGCACGTCCTGGGACCGGACGGTGACGGTGCAGTCGATGATGCGCACGAGGTGTCCTTGCGGCAGCCCTGTCGGGGTGCGGCCGTGGAAGCGGGCGTTGCCCAGGCACTGGCTCTCGGCGGGGGTGGGCATGACGGACACGTAGGAGCCGTCGGGCAGCACCCACAGCGGTGGCAGCACGAGGTTCTTCTTGATCCGCCAGGCGATGTTGCAGCCGGTCGCCTCGATCAGGCCCCACAATTCATGGCCGGCGAAGTTGCGGTCGGCCAGCAGCAGTATGCCTGGCCGCGGGGAGGCGGGCAGGCGGCGGGTGAGCTTGTGCTCGCTGAATCTGGCGATCGAGTCGAAGGCCGCGTCGATGATGGCGTGGGTGCCGCACTCGAGCAGGGCCATCAGTCTGACCTGTGGGTTTCCGCTTTTGTTGGTGCCGTCGCGGCCGGTGAACCCGAACGCCCCGGCGTTCTCGGAGGTGTCCGGTACGTCCAGTGCGGTGCCGTCCCGGGCGACCAGCCGCAGGCCGAAGGCGAACGCTCCTGGGGGCGCGGGTGTCACCTGGGCACTGCACCGGCGTTCGAAAAGCGCCTGGAACGACTTGTCGCCCAGGCGCTGGCGGGCTCTGGTGAGGGCCGAACTGGTGGGCAGGCGCTGGACGAGGCCGCCCGGCAGGTGCCGCAGTTTCTCGGTCAGGGTCCTCGGGACCACCCGGTATCCCGGCGGCCCGGTGCTTGCGGAGCTGCTGAACAGGCACAGAGCCAGGACGAAGTAGACCACCGCGCGAGCCGGCAGGAGCCTGCGGCAGCGCTCGGCCCTTCCGGTCAACTCCAGCACCTCGTAGACCACTTCGGGGGTGATCTCCTCAGTGAGTACGCCGAGCCGGATCCGGTCACCGAACTGCGGCTCCAACCGTCTTCGGGAGCTTCGAGGGGACACTGGACGTGGCGTCGACAGGACGATTGAAGCAGCAGTGATGGCAGACTGAGCACCCAACTGGGCTCCCTCGCAGACAGTCGGATCTTGGTCGATCTTCTGTCCTACCGGGAGCCTCGTTGCCGTGTCCCGAGATCATCGGGCGCATCATCAGATCGAGGTGAATCCCCTCATGCACCCCAGGGGCCTACCCACCCGAAACCGCTACGAGCATGGCGCCCCACCTGCACCGATGCACTTAGCACTCCAGCAGCGGTTCGTGTCCTGAGCTGCGTTTTCGGTAGTGGCAGTGGCGGGCGATGGCCTGGCGGTGTCTTCTCCAGGCGGACCAGTTCAGTGCGTGGGTGACGGGATCGTGGTCGGCTCGTGGATGAGGCAGGAGTGTGTCCAGGAGCCGGCGGATCTCCACCACGGTGAGCGGGACGAGGGCTGATCCGTTTCTGCAGCCCCTGCCGCCCACCGCAAGAACCGCGGCTCACGCGGCGGGCGGCCTGTCACATGGGACAAGCAGCTGTACAAGCTCCGCAACAGCGTCGAACGCACCATCAACAAGATCAAGGACTGGCGCGGCTTCGCCGTTCGCTACGACAAAAAGCCTGAAAGCTACCGGGCCGGACTCGAATTATGCGCCGGCCTCCTCTGGATCCGACACCTCGGATCCCAGTCTTGATCACAACTCCACACCGGCTCTAGCGGCCGATCTTGTCCAATTCGGCGAGTTCCTCGTCGGAGAGCGACAGTCCCGTACCGGCGGCGTTCTCGCGCAGGTGTACCACTGACGAGGTGCCGGGAATGAGCAGGATGTTCGGCGACCGGCGCAGCAGCCAGGCCAGAGCGACCGACATCGGCGTCGCCTCCAGCCGGGCGGCCACAGCAGAAAGCGCCGTGGACTCCAGCGGAGTGAAGCCGCCGAGCGGGAAGAACGGCACGTAGGCGATGCCCTTGGCGCTGAGGTCGTCGATCAGCTCGTCGTCCTGGCGGTGGGCGAGGTTGTACATGTTCTGCACACACACGATCGGCGCGATCTCCTGCGCCTCGGCGACCTGTTCCGCCGTCGCGTTGCTCACTCCCAGATGCCGGATCAGGCCTTGCTGCTGGAGTTCGACAAGAGCCTCGAAGGGCTCGGCGAGCGAGCCGGGCTGAGGGCCCTGGGCGTCGCCGAGCCGGAGGTTGACCACATCAAGCACATCGAGGCCGAGGTCCTTGAGGTTCTCGTGGACGGCGCGGCGCAGGTCCTCGGGCTGCCGGGCAGGGGGCCAGCCGCCCCGCTCATCGCGGACCGCGCCGACCTTGGTCACGATGTGCAGCGATTCGGGGTAGGGGTGCAGTGCTTCACGGATCAGCTGATTGGTGACGCGCGGCCCGTAGGCGCCGGAGGTGTCGATGTGGGTGATCCCGAGGTCGGCGGCCTCACGCAGGATGGTGAGTGCGCCGTCGCGGTCGGCAGGCGGGCCCATGACCCCAGGGCCGGCGAGCTGCATGGCGCCGTAGCCGAAGCGGGTGACGGTCAGATCGCCCAGGGTCCAGGTGCCGCCGGGGAGTGACGAAGAGAGTGTGTTCATGGCTGTGTCTTTCCTGCTGAGCCGGATATTTCATGGGCTGCGTGTCATGTGGTGCGCCGCTCGTCGACGGCACCTCGTCCGCGCCGGCTACCGGCGCGGATCTCGCTTCGCCCATGCCGTTGATGTTCGCTCGCCGACCAGCGGCGCATCCAATACCGACACGACGCCCGGTGATACCCGGAAGGTATCACCGGGGTATGCTCTCGCCATGGACATCTTGGAGACCCGCGAACTGAGGTACTTCCTGGCCGTGGCCGAGGAACTGCACTTCGGCCGTGCCGCCGAGCGCCTCGGCATGGCACAGCCACCGCTGTCCCGGGCGATCCAGCGGCTCGAGCGGCGCCTCGGTGTCTCCCTGCTGACACGCAACCGTCGCGGAGTCGCCCTGACTGGCGCCGGGGAGATGCTGCTGTACGAGGGCCGCGCGGCCCTCGATGCGATCACCGCCGCCGCTCGCCGCGCCCGCCGCGCCGGTGGCGCCGACGACCCGAGAGGCCCCCGCAACCGCCTGGTGCTGGCAGTGAAGGCCGGCGCGTCCCACGAGTTGCTGTACAAGCTCCTCGACGCCTACGCGGCCGAGCCCGACGCCGCCGAGATCGACGTGCTGCCGAGCGGCACCTGCGAGCAGGAAGAGATGCTGCGCGACGGCCGCGCCGATGTGGCGCTCATGCACAAGCCGTTCAACTCCCTCACCGGGTTCGACAGCGAGGAACTGATGACCGAGGGGCAGATCGCCATCCTGCCCACCGGGCACCCCCTCGCCGCGCACAAGACTCTGTCCGTGGCCGATGTCAGCGACATCCCCGATCTTCCGCTCGCCCGCTGGTCCCGCCACGGCACCTACCCACCCGGCCCGGGCCCCGAGATCCACGACCAGACGCAACTGGCCCAGCTGATCGCCCTCGGACGCACCGTGGCCGTCTTCCCCGACTCCGCCCGCGCCTGGCTATGGGCCGAGCACACCGCCGTCCCCCTGACCGACGCACCCCCCGTCGTCACCCACATCGCCTGGCCCGCACACAGCCACTCCCTCCCACTCGCCGGACTGGTCCGCACAGCCACACAGCTATGACCCGCTCGTGCCTTCCCACCGCGCCGTCATCCTGATGACCCTCCGCCTGACTGTCGGCCCCCACACTTCACCGCCGCCCGCCCATGGGCGCGTGCTCTGCCGACCTTCATGCCGGCAGAAGGCATGCCGGGCTGGTCACGGGACGGGCGGGCCGGCGCAGCGTCACGGCCCCGGCCTGCGAGACAGCCCCCGGTACTCTTCTGGGCTGCTGACCAGCACGTACGCCGTGAACAGGATGGTCACGACCACGACGAGCCGATGATGCCGTACGGCAGTGCCGCGTCACTCGTCGTCGGTGGCGCCCCTGTCGCGCGGCGGGCGCAGACCGCCGGGCAGGTCGGGGAGCTGGAAGGAATACCGGCCGAGCTCGGCACGCACGGCATGCTGTGCGTTCTGCGTGCCGTGACGCTGGGCTGGGGGGATGGGTCCTCCGGCCGTTGAGGAGTGAGGAGTGCTCCTGTGTGCGAGCCAGAAATGCTGAGGGAGCAAGAGTGGGAGCCCGAGGTGGACTTCCACGGCATGTGTCTGGAGAACGCTGAGTCCGCCCAGCTCGCGTATCCAGAGGGTCGTGTCATGGACGAGAGGGTGTTCGTCACCGCCCACCCGGGCCGGGTTGATATCGAGAGTGCCGGTCACACCCACACGGCCGCGATGACGACCCAGATCTGGGACTGCGAGCCGCCCGCCGACGCGAACCGCGTGTGGGATCTGCGGGCCGACACCGTCATTCACTCGGGGACGGGGTTTGCGGGGTTTGATGGCATACGGCCGCATCCTCGCCGCTTTCCACCACGCGACCGGGCCGCTACGGGCCAAGGACGTCTGTGAAGCCTTCGGCCACGAACTGCTGCCGAAGAGCGTCGAAGGCACCCGCGCCAAGCTGAAACGCCTGGTCGAACTCGGAATCCTCACCGAGGCCGACACCGGCAACCTCACCAGGAAGCAATAGCCGACAGAACCTCCACCAGCGTCCTTGCCCACACCTCAGCCAGAAACGGACATCTCCTTACGAACCGGCCACTTACAGTCCCGTCACAGAAAGCCCTCGAACTCCGCAACGCACGCCTCCGCGGCATGGCGACGGACATCGGAGGCGCTGAATGAGTCCCCGTCCGCGACCTGTCATTCCTCGGGTGGGGCGTGCAGCTCGTGGAGGCCGTCTGCTTGCAGCAGTCGTGCCGTGTACTGGAGGTGCTCGCGGAGCAGGAGTGCGGCGCGCTCGACATCCCGGTCGACGCACGCCTCAAGGAGTGCCCGGTGCTCGGTTGCACCGTCGCGGTTCGGTTTCCGCTGGAATGAAACCGACCACAGCTGGTAAAGGCCCGCCTCCTCACGAAGCCCCCGGGCCACTTGCAGTATGCGTCGGTTCGGGCACCCTGCGATCAGGGCGAAATGGAACTCGGTGTGAACTCGCGCCCACTCGTCCGTTGGGCGGCTGGGCTGTTCAGAGGAGGTGAAGGGTGTCCGGGCAAGCAGGTGATGTGCGGCGACCGCGTTGGCTTCCCACTGCCGGTCACCCTTCTCGATCGACATGCGCAGAGCCATGCACTCCAGCTCCACGCGTGCAGCCGTGAGGTCCTCGAGATCTTCGAGGGACAGCGGTGTCACCATGTAGCCAAGATTGGGCTGCGAGCGGACGAGTCCCTCTGATGTCAGTCGGGTCAGTGCCTCGCGCGCGGCACCTACCGAGGTTTTGTAATCCTCACAAATCTGCTGGAACTTCAGACGTTCACCAGGGCGGAACCGCCCCCCTAGGATGTCGTCCCTCAGCCTCTGATGCACAGCGGCCGCGCGTGTCGCCGATCGACCTTCTTTCGCCATGGTCCATTATTTTACCTGGTTTATGGGTAAGCTGCGGCGACTTTCGAAACCTTTGCGCATATCGACTAAACGGGGATATGTAAGCACCTGTGGTCGGCCGCGTAACCGCCACCTACGTCCAGGGTGCCACCGGAGACATAGAGAGC
This sequence comes from Streptomyces sp. NPDC059092, assembly GCF_042756365.1. Taxonomy (NCBI): domain Bacteria; kingdom Bacillati; phylum Actinomycetota; class Actinomycetes; order Kitasatosporales; family Streptomycetaceae; genus Streptomyces; species Streptomyces sp. NPDC059092. The sequence continues at coordinate 15,384 of NZ_JBHZEJ010000093.1, read as the reverse complement.
CTTGCCTGACGCCAGGAACACCGCAGCTTGTGCGATGTCCTCTGACGGTAGGCCGCGACAGACGTGTGGTGCGACCCCAGCGACATGACCTTGCGGTCCACGTCGGCGTCGGCCGGGTGCGCCCCGATCGCGGCTTTCGTAATCCGCCATGTCCTGCACGCCGTGGCGAGCGGCACCTGAGGAGGTGGCCGATGTCCGCCCGCGTCTGGAGGCGTACGCGGTCGACGACGTGGACTTTCCCAAGGACGGGTACGACTCACCGGGGGCGCGCCGACGCCGGCTACGGGGACGCCACCGGCTTCCGCCAGGGCCTGACCGACCGCGGCCCGGTCTACGCGGTCGCGGTCAAGGGCAGCACCACCTGCCATCCGGGCGACGCCGTTCCCCAGCCTCCGGCCTACAGGGGTCAGGGCCGCCCACCCGGTGTTGCGTACCAGCAGCCACACACCACCTTGCGGACACTGGCCATGACCGCCGGCCGCCAAACCGCCCGGACCGTCACTCCCAAGATCCGCTGGAGAGTCGAGCACGACTACCGCGAACTCAAAGACGGCCTCGGACTCGATCACCTCGAAGGCCGCAGCTACCTGGGCCGGCACCGGCACGTGGCCCTGACCGCCCTTGCCCAGGCCTTCTGCACCCTGCTCCGGATCAGCCCCAAAGTCCCTGCGCCGGCCTGACCCTCTATGCGGTCCTCCGCGCGTCACAGAAGATCCCGGCCACCTGGACCGGCGCCTGCTCGATATGCGGCCAACCCGCCCCCACACCCCAACCGCACCCCAGAACCTCACAAAGCCCTACCAGAAGGGCCACCGCCTGGTCGTGCGCAACGGCTACCACCAGCCGCGCACGGTCACCACGACGGCCGGGGCGTCGCCCGCGAGCGCCACCCGGCTCACCCAGCAGTGGCAGATCTTAACTTTCGAAAATTACATTGACATGCTCGCATGGGGAGCGTATGAACATATCAGTAGAGCGGAGCCGCCGCTCTCCCAACGACGGGAGAAGCAGTTGACGATGGGACGGCAGGCCGCCCGTGCCTCCGGTGCGGACCAAGCTCCCTCGGCCAGGACGCCCGCCGGTGTGATGCTCGGAGTCAGAGCGGTTTCCTCGATGGAGCCGGCGTTGCTCCAGGTCGAGGACATCCCGGTACCGAGCATCGACGGTCCGGAGCAAGTACTGATCGAAGTTCGTGCCGCCGCGGTGAATCGAAGCGACGCACTCGCCTGCCGCGGAATCCTGCCGGGGCCGTTCCCTCGCGTTCTCGGGCGAGCCTTCGCCGGCGTTGTAGTCGCGGGCGCACGCGAGCTCTTGGGCCGTTCCGTCTGGGGAGCGGGTGGCGAGATCGGCCTGTCCTGCGACGGCGCCTACGCCCAGTACCTCGCGTCGTCGAGAGCAGCGGTGACCCCGATGCCGGCAGGGCTGTCTTTCGCCGAGGCCGCAGCCTCCGCGCTGTCCTACCTCACTGCCGCCGCCGCGCTACGGCTGGCTGGTCCGGTCGGACGCGAGTCGACGGTGATCGTGACCGGTGCCGTGGGAGGAGTCGGAGCGGCCGCCGCTGATGTGGCCCGCCGGCTCGGCGCACGACGCGTGATCGGCGTCGTCAAAGGGGCCGACGAACTCAGCCTGGCAGTTGCCGCCGGAATCGACAGGGTGATCGACGCCGACCTGTCACTGGGAGATCGTCTTGTGCACGCCGCAGGACCGACAGGCGCCACATCCGCCGTCGACGTCGTGGGTGGCCCCCTGACGGCGGACATCACCCGCGCCATGGGCACGCGCGGCAAGATCTGCCTGCTCAGCAGCCCGCCGCAGGACTCAGTCGCCGCCATCGATCTGCTGGATTTCTACCGCAAGGAACTGCACCTGCTCGGCCTGCACACCGGCCGACTGACTCCGGCTTCGGCAACCGCCCGGCTGCGCGAACTCGCCCCCGGTTTCGAGGACGGCAGCCTTCGGCCAACGCCTGTCTACGCCACCTACTCCCTGGGAGAGGTAGCACAGGCATTCGCCGCGGCCGAGCGTGGCGTACGCGGACGGCCGGTTCTTCTTCCCCACGGTCCGACCGGTGCCGACACCTTCGGCACCGGCACCAAATGATCGGAGATCCATGCGTTTCGCCAACCACGATGGCCGAGCCACCATCGTCCTGAACGACACCACGGGAATCGACGTCGAATCGGCCAGCAAAGGCAAGTTCGGGTCCAACCCCGCGTCGGTCTACGGCGCCTGGGACATGTTCGTCGACTGGGCAGCCACTGTGAACCCCACGGACAGCGTCCTGACACTCCATCGGTCGCGCCTGGGAGCCCCCTCCCCGGAACCTCGGCAGATCCTCGCGATCGGCCTGAACTACCGCGACCACGCCGCGGAGTCCGGGTTCGACCTTCCGGACCGGCTGCCCCCGGTCTTCACCAAGTTCCGGTCGTCGCTGACCGGACCCGACACGACCGTCACGCTTCCAGCCGGCGGGAACACGGACTGGGAAGTGGAACTCGTCGTCGTGATCGGGCGGGAGACCAAGGGGGCCGGTAAGGCCGAAGCCTGGGGCAGCGTTGCGGGACTCTCCGTCGGACAGGACCTCTCGGAACGAATCTCTCAGCTGCGGGGACCCGCACCGCAGTTCAGCTTCGGCAAGTCGTACGCGGGTTTCGCACCGGTCGGCCCGTGGTTGGTCACGCCGGACGAGCTGTCCGATCCGGACGACCTCGAACTCGGCTGCGCGATCAACGGCGACGTGGTCCAGCGAGGCCGCACCAGTGACCTGATCTTCGACGTGCCGGAGCTGATCTCATCGCTGTCGCACGGTGTGACCCTCTATCCCGGCGATCTGATCTTCACCGGCACGCCCGCGGGAGTCGGCCTCGCCCGTCAACCGCAGCGTTACCTCCAGCCCGGGGAGGAACTCCGTAGCTGGGTCGAAGGCATCGGCGAGATCCGTCAGGTCTTCACCGCCGATCGCTGAACTGCCCACACTACATCGCAAGGAGGAAAGATCATGACGACGAGCGAACACACCGCTGACACCGGCAACCTTCTCAAGGTCGATGTATCGACCCTGAGCCGCGAGGAGCTTATTGCGCACAATCTCCGGGTCGTCGAGGCACATTTCCACAACGAGAACCCGGAAAGTGTCGACAAAGCGATCGCGCTTTACACCGACGACATCGTTTGGGAAGCACCGTTCCGTGGTCAGGTGTACAAAGACGCTGCCACTGTGAAAGAAGCCTACCTAGCGATTTTCGAGACAGTGCATTTCAACCGGACCACGACGCTTCGCCGCTTCGCCACCGAGGACTACGTCTTCGACGACCAGATCTGCGACCTCACCGTGGTCGGGGACGGAATGCCGAACCTCGGGTTCAAGCCCGGTGACCGGGTGAGCATGCGCCTCGTTCATTGCTTCGAGATGCGCGGTGGCCGGATCGCGCGGGAGATCGCATACGAGATGTCCCGGGAGTTCCACGGTCCCCGCGATGTCGACGACATTCCTGAAGGAGCTGTCGTCACCGACTACCCCGACGGCCCGCACCACGGGCAGTGGTGAGATCGGCTCCGTCATCCGTTCAGCCGCTCTCCGCCTTCAGGGCGAAATCACCGGTTATCTCGTCAAGCTGACTGATCTGGGCGAGCCCTCGAACCTGAGGGCTCGCCGGCCTGACGGCGAGCCATTCAGCTATCACACAGTGAAACCACGGAGAACGCCTTGAACATCGCCCACCTGCTCGTCGACGGCAGCCGCCGCGCCAGCGGCGCCGACGCCCTTGTCTTCGAGGGCCGCAGGACCAGTTACCCCGAACTTGTCGATCGGGTAGCAAGAGTGGCGGCCGGATTGCGCCGGCTCGGTCTGCGGCCTGGTGATCGGGTCGCGTTGCTCCTGCCCAACCGGCCCGAACTCGTCGAGATGCTCTGGGCGTGTTTCTGGGGCGGATGCGTCGCGGTCCCGCTGAACTGGCACCTCCACCCCGACGAGATCGCCTACGTGGTGGAGCAAAGCGGCGCCACGGCGATCCTCGTCTCGGCGGAGACTTCTGCCGCGGCGGACATGCTTCCGCCGCAGGTCCGGATTATTCGCGCCACGGCCGCCGAGGGGACGAACGCGAGCACCGCGTATTCAGCCGTAGCCGCCGCTCGGCCGCTCGACATGGCGGCCGTCAACGACGCGGATCCAGCATGGCTGTTCTACACCTCCGGCACCACCGGCAGGCCCAAAGGTGCCACGTTGAGTCACCGTAACCTGGCCGCGATGACCGCCACCTACCACGCCGATATAGATCCGGTTGCTCCCGGCAGTTCTTTCCTGCATGCTGCCCCGCTCACCCACGGCAGCGGCCTCTACCTCCTCCCCGCGATCGGCCGCGGGGCGACAAACGTGATCTCGCCTTCCGGCAACTTCTCGCCAGGCGACTATCTCGGGCAGATCGAAAGGCACAAGATCACACACGCGGCGTTCCTCGCGCCGACAATGTTGAACAGGATCGTGCGCAACCCTCAGTTCGCTAAGTACGACTTGTCGGGCCTGCGTAGCATCGTCGTCGGCGGCGCCCCCCTCTACCAGGAGGACTTGCGCGCCGCGGTGAACGCTTTCGGACCGATCATCACCCAGATGTACGGTCAGGGAGAGGCTCCCATGACCATCACGGTGATGCCCCCTGGGGACGCCCTCGCTCATCCCGGCTCCTGTGGCCGCCCCTTCGGTGGAATAGACCTCCGCATCGTCGCGCAGGACGGTTCTCCCGTCCCCGATGGAAGTGACGGTGAGGTCATCGTCCGGGGCGCCGTGGTCATGAAGGGCTACTGGAAGAACCCGAAAGCCACCGCGGAGACTCTCGTGGACGGTTGGCTGCACACCGGTGACATCGGTCATCTCGACCCGGATGACGGGTACCTCTACCTGACCGACCGTGCGAAGGACGTCATCATCACGGGCGGATCCAATGTCTATCCGCGCGAGGTCGAAGAGGTCCTGCTCACCCATCCGGCAGTGCGTGAGGCCGCGGTTGTCGGAGTTCCGGACAGCGAGTGGGGAGAGTCCGTCGTCGCTTTCGTCGTAACGGACCGAACCCTAGGCGCAGATGAGCTCGTCGAGCTCTGCAAAGCGCACCTCGCTTCGTTCAAGAAGCCGAGGTCGGTTGTCTTCGTCGACGATCTGCCGAAGAACGCCACCGGAAAGATTATCAAAAGGCAACTCCGCCAGGAGACACACCTGGCAGACCGCCAGATCATTCGGTGACGCCACGGGGAAATGCCTCAGCACGACCAGGTCCCCTCAACACCTGAAACCAGACACCACGAGCTGCCGCTTCCGCGCCCCAACCGGGACCAGCTCGCAGCCAGGAAGGGCTCCTGTTTCGATGTCGCGAGAGAACCTGACCCGGCCCGTTCTCGACTCCGTCGGGCGACTCGAGAATCACGATGCGACATCAGAAGCGGGGATGGCCTCCATCACCGTCGGTGTGATCGGCGGGACGGGCCACCAAGGGCGTGGCTTGGCCTACCGGTGGGCGAACGCAGGCCTGTCCGTCGCGCGGCTCAACGAGACGAGGCCAGGGCAGCCGCGGCCGCCAGGGAGCTGCGGGCGGAGTCCGGATCGGGCACCGTCATTGGTCTCGACAATGCCGCGTGTGCGGAGATCAGCGATGTCGTGCTCATCGCAGTCCCCTGGGCCGCTCATGACGAGACCCTGGAGACGTTGCGTCCGGAACTGGCCGACAAGATCGTGATCGACTGTGTGAACCCGCTGGTCCGCTGCCTCAACCAGGGCCGCGCCGAAGGCGACCGCCCCGTCACCACGCCACGTCATGCCAGCCGCCTCCTGCTCACCGACCCCGAAAAGCCGCGCCCGAGGGAAACGACCCTGCTGGCGAAGATCGCTGCGGCCTGCCCGGAGATGACCGCACTCGCCGATCTCGTACGCGGCTTCGCCACCCTGCTGAAACCGGCCGAGGGCAACGACGTGCAACTCACCGAGTGGATCACGACCGCCCGGGTCACTCCGGGCTGGGGAGCCACCGCGGCGCCCGCCGACCCCGTGCCGCCCTGGATGCCCCCTGTGCTCGCTGCGGAGTTATTTTCGAAAGTAGCATTGACATGCTACTAGAGAGTCATTATAAACAAATCCAGCCGTGGCAGAGCGGCCTGTCACCCCGACGGCGGGAGAGCTTCGTGAGGACACGACGAGACGCGGTCTGCTCTGGTTGTCGGGGACTCGTCGAGGTGGTGGAGGCCGGACGACGGGGCACCAGTCCTCGAGCAGCTCACCCCGGCAGTGGGTGCGGAGGGTGCGACCGCGGCGGTGGACACGGTCTGCGGTCCGCTCACCCCGGTAATTCTCAACGCGATGGGAGTTCGTGGCCGGGTCTGCCTGATCAGCATCCCACCGCGGGCGGCGGTAGCCGGTGTCGACCTCCTCGCGTGCTATCGCAAGGAACTGCACCTCGTTGGTTCGCACACAGGCCGGATGACCGCGGCCGAAGCGGCAGGCGTCCTCCGGGAACTGGAGCCTGGATTCTCGGACAGGACCTTGTGTCCAGCCTTGGTGTTCGCGACTTATCCACTGGAGCGGGTGGCCGATGCGTACACGGCAGTTGAGCAAGGGCGCACGGCCGACCGGTTCTGCTGCCCCAGAAACCTTGAACGTTCCGTGTGGTCCGTCGCCATCGGCCGGCTGTCAGAACTCCCCTTTCCTTCAACGGCGATCGGCCCACGCCGCAACCCTGTTGCCCCTCTGCACACCAAACAACGGAGGCTGAACAATGCCGTCAAGATTGTTGCTCAAGAACGGATTCGTCCTGACCCTCGACCCGGCACTGGGCGATCTGCCCCGCGCTGACGTACTCGTCGAGGACGGGAAGATCGCTCAGATCGGTCCGGATCTCCCCGTGACAGACGCGGAAACCCTCGACGCCGCGGGAACTGTCGTCGTCCCGGGGTTCGTCGACACCCATCGGCACATGTGGGAGACCGTGCTGCGCGGCGTACTGCCGGCGTGCACGCTGGACGGATACCTCGCCCAGGTGATCGGTGCCATCGGCCCCGCCTACCGCCCCGAGGACGTCTACACCGGGAACCGGCTCGGCGCGCTCGAGGCCCTCAACGCGGGCATCACCACGATCGTGGACTGGTCGCATTGCAACAACACGCCCGAGCACGCGGACGCCGGCATCACAGCGTTGCGCGCAGCCGGTATCCGCGCGATGTACGCCCACGGTACGCCGGCGGGTGGCGAATGGTGGGCCTACAGCGAACTCGGCCATCCAGCGGACGCCCGCCGTATCCGCGAGCAGTACTTCTCATCGGAGGACGACCTCCTTACCTTCGCCCTTGCCGTCCGCGGGCCAGGAGTGAGCCGCCCCGAGGTGTGCGTGCATGACTGGCGGCTTGCTCGCGAGCTGGAAGCCAGGATCTCCGTCCACGTCGGGATGCGGATCACGGGCGTGCACGGGCAGGCGATCGCCGAGCTCGACCGCGCAGGGTTGCTCGGCCCGGACACCACCTACGTCCACGCCAACACCAGTACCGACGACGAGCTCGCAATGATCAAACGCACCGGTGGTTCTGCCTCGGTCGCTCCGTACGTCGAGATGCTCATGGGGCACGGTCATCCACCGATCACGCGAATGCTGGAGCAAGGGGTGACGCCCTCGCTGAGCATCGACGTCGCCACCTCGGTCCCCGGCGATATGTTCACCCAGATGCGGACCGCGCTCGCCCAAGGCCGCATCTCCTCGTTCGGCGACGATGTCGATGTCGCATTCGCGCCGGCACTCACCCATGCGGACGTGCTCGGCTTCGCGACACGTGCCGGTGCCCAGGCCTGTGGACTGGCCGATCGCATCGGGACCCTGGCTCCCGGTAAGGACGCGGACATCGTCTTGATCCGGGCGGATGACATCAACACGATGCCCTTGGTCGATCCCGTCGCCACCGTGGTGACCAGTGCCGACACGGCCAATGTCGACACGGTGATCGTCCGCGGCGAGATCCGCAAGCGGGCCGGCAAGCTCGTCGGGGTCGACCTCGCCCGGCTCCGGGCCGACGCGGAGCGCTCCCGTGACCACGTGCTGCGTTCGAGCGGCATGACTCCGTCCTGGCTGCCGCAGAACTGAACGTTTCTCTTTGCCAATCCACAACTTGGAGGACGAGACCGTGAAATTCGCAGTGGCACTACCACAGTCCAACCGCGTCGGGGACGCTGCCGCGATCCGCGATGTCGCCCAGGCCGCCGAGGAACTCGGGTTCTGGGCCGTGTCGATGCAGGACCACATCGTCTTCGATGGCGTGTGGCTCGGCTGCGGTGCCGAGGACGACGAAGGCCGAAATGACCGTCGAACCGTGTTCGAGCAGCTCACCACGTTCGGCTACGTCGCCGGGATCACCTCCACGATCCGGCTGCTGACCAGCGTCATACTGCTGCCGGTGCGCGAGACCATCCTCGCGGCCAAACAGATCGCCACGCTCGACCAGCTCTCCGGCGGGCGGATGCTCCTGGGAATCGGTGTCGGGCTGTCCGGCACCGACCGTGACCCGCAGGTCCTCAAAGCGCTCTCCCGCAATGCCACGGTGGAGATGGCCGCGCTCGGCGTGGACGTGACAAAACGTGGCCGGCTCGCCGACGAGCAACTCGCGGCGCTCAGGCGCATTTGGACCGACGACAGCGCTTCCTACGATGGGAAGTTGGTCCGCTTCAAGGAGATCGAGGTATTCCCCAAGCCGGCACAGGCCGGGGGGCCACCGATCCTGATCGCCGGTAACTCGCCCGCCGCATTGCGGCGTACGGCCCGGGGCGGCTACTTGTGGCTGCCCAACCACGCCACCCCCGATGAGGTCGCCGGCGGCCTGGCCGCGCTCGCCGAATCGGGGCACCGGCCACCGGAGTGCGTACTCGACCTGTTCTGGCGCATGGACGACACCACCGCGGCAGCGCGGGCGGCCTGCCGGGGCACCCTGGAGAACGCCTTCGGTGACCACCTGCCGGTCCGCAACCTGGTCGGCACACCGGACGAGATCGCCGCACGGTGCCGGGAGTACCGCGACGCCGGGGTCAGCGTGATCGAGATGAAGCCGGTCTTCCGCTCGGTCAAGGAGCTCATCGGGATGATGGAGACCCTGATGACCGAGGTCGCGCCGACGGTTTGAGTAATCGTTCCGCAGATCAGGGGGCAACGATGCCTGCCGAAGAACTCAGATTCGAGCACCGCCCGTTCCAGCGCATCGGACCGGATGTGCACCTCATCCAGGACGTACAGTTCGCGCTCGGCCAGCCCCTCTGCGTTCCCATCAACTCCGCCGTGCTGACCGGCCAGGAGCCCGTCATCATCGACACCGGCTCGCCTCGCAACCGCCGGCAGTGGCTCGACGACGTCTTCTCCATTGTGGAACCGGCGGACGTTCGCTGGGGTTCTTCTCGCACGAGGACGCCGACCACACGGGCAACCTGGAAACGGTTATGGCGCGTTGTCCCTACGCGACACCACTGTGCAGCTGGGCACTGGTCGAAGGGTTCAGCTGTGTCTACGATTTCCCGCTGCACCGCTGCAGGTGGGTGGCCGACGGAGACACCGTCGATGTCGGCGACCGGCAACTGGCCGTGCTCCGGCCGCCGATCTTCGACTCACCGTCCACCTTGTCCGTCTGCGATACGCGTAGCCGAATGATGTGGGCTACCGACACGTTCGCCACCGCCATCCCCGGAACACCAGGCAGTGCGCTGAAGCAGGACGTCCGCGAACTCGACCAGCATGCCTGGCGCGACGGGATGACCATGTTCGGGATCCACGGCCTGGCGCCTTGGGTCAGCATGGCGGACCCGCGGCGCTTTGCCGCCAATGTCACCACGCTCCAGAGGCTCGACCCGTTCTCACCGGCCACAGCCCTTCCATCCACGCCAATCGCATCGGCGAAGCCTGAGGGTTTCCAGCTCTGCGGGACGCCGTACGCGATCTCACCGCGCACGAGCGGGTGCACCCGCGCCACCTGCGTGATCAGCCGTTCCCCGTCGAGTTGCTCGCAGGCATGGCGGAGGAGGCCGAGAAGGCCCTGACCGCTGACGGATACCTTCACAACGGCAAGTGGAACGCGGCCGTCGGCGAGGCGGCGAACCGATTCGCGGGACAAGTCGATCTCGTCGCAGTCGTAGCGCGGTCCACCGGTCTGGAGGTCGATCAGCCTCACAACGGCGTCTACATCGCTTACCTGGAGGAGAGGCAGTTCCTTGACTTCCACGTCGACGAATTCGGCTTCGGGGAGGCCAACGGGTTGCCGTGCCTCACGGGCCGGAGCGCCGGGGAGGCGCCCCGGCCTGGCGGGCACCGTTGGGGCTGGGATGCCGCCCACCGTGATCATGCTCGCCTTCTGCTGCGGAGGGCCGTCACGGAGGCGCCGTGCGAGGACGGTGCTCCGCATGCCGATGTCCCGGGGCTGATTGCCGAGGCCCGGCGTCTCGGCCACACCAAGACGTCCTACGGCTTCACCACCGCGGCGGCGACCTGGGCGGTCGGGTACCTGCTGCGCGAGACGCGCTACGAGCAGATCCTCACCGGGCTTACCGAGTACGGGCGCGGCAGGTCGGGTGCCGTGGTGCAGTGCGCACCCCGGTGTTCCCGGGCGTGCGTCGGCGACGGGCGCGGCGTGAGAGCGCCCGTTGCTGTGCCGTGTGAGGATCTGGAGGCGGCCTGGGCTCTCGTGCGGCGCTGCTTCGGGCGGGCGCCGGGTGCGGTCAGCCGTCGGCTGGGGGAGCTGCGTGCCGTGGCGGATTCCGTCGTGCTGCCCGCGGCCCGGCGCCGGTGCGCGGAGTTGTCCGGCCGTGAGCGGTAGAGGTTCGCCGTGCTGCTGGGACGTGGTGAGGTCGCGGCCCGGCGAGTGCCGTCGGCCGGCTGCGGCGCCTATGAGCAGCAGGTCGTGCTCACCGGGCATCTGCGCGATCTCATCGGTGCTCTGCGGGCCCCGGCCCATCCCGCGCGGGCGGCGACGGTCCGGCGGGTCGCACTGCTGATCCGGCAACACGTCTCGTCCGGTGTGTACCGGCCCGGCGCCGGCCTGAAGGTGGCCGCGATTGCCGGGGAGTTCGGGGTGTCCCGGGCCGAGGCGCGTGGTGCGCTGGATGTGCTGGTTGCCGAGCAGGTGTTGGGGCGCGGGGGCGGTCTGGCCTATGTGCCGGGCCTCGACGGCCCCTACCGCCCACCCCTGAACTCGTGCGGACGCTGCGCCGGCGGATCGAGGACGGCCGGTACCCCGTCGGCAGTGCGCTGCCCGGCCGCCCGGCTCTCGCCCGGGAATTCGGGACGAGCAGCTACTGGATCGAACAAGCTCTGCCGCAACTCCGGACCGAGAACGTCCTCGCGCTCACCGAGAGCCCGTTCACCGCCGTCCCCCTCCCGCCAGACCAGCACCGAGACGCCTGCGGCTCTCCTCGCAGCTCACCAGATCGGAACCGCACGCATGTCCCCCTCCAGCGGCGTCCTCATAGCCCCACCGGCCGCGTTCTGCGCCTGTCTGCTCGTCCAGGGCGCTCTCCTGACCCAACTCCACGTTGATCAGGGTCTGTCCCGGGATGGCGCGGCAGCCGTCATCGGCCGCCCCGACTCGACGCTGGGCCTGTGTGGGAGCGCGGCGCGAACTCGCCCAACCGCCACGAGCTTCTGGCCCTGTTGGAGAGCTACGGGGTCAAGACGCGGGGAGAGACCATGCGTCACCTGCAGCGGCTGCTGCACGCACCGGACCACCATGTGGTCCACGACACGGACAGCGGATGGTCTCAGCGGCTGGAGTTCCTGAAACGGCAGGCCCGCCACATAACGATCGTCGTGCCCGCCGCGCAAGCGCCCGCCGTCGTTCGCGGCCTCGCCTCCCCCGGCTCGCTGTACCAACCATCGGCAGTGGGAACGGCCGCCGGAGCGGACGAGCAGCAGGTCACACTCTTTCTCCCCGACAGCGTCCTCTCCGCTCCGCCCGGCTCCCCCGTCACCACCGAACATCTGCGCCGCCTGGCGGACGACCCCCTGATCGACTGCCGCCTCTACCCCACGGCGATGATCGCGAGAGAGCCGGGGCCGCCTTCAAGCCGAACACCGACGACATCCGCGACTCCGCCCGCCCTCGCCGTTGCCCAGAAGCTCCACGAGCTCGGCGCCGAGGTCACCGTCACCGATCCACAGGCCCTCGACAACGCCCGCAAGATGCACCCCGAGCTCGACTACGTCGACGACCCGATCGGCGCCGTCCAGGATGCCGACCTGCTGCTGCACTTGACCGAGTGGCCGCAGTTCTCCCACATCGACCCGCACCGCCTCGCCGTTCGCGCCGCGACCGCGCGCGTCATCGACGGCCGCGGCACCCTGAACGCTGACACCTGGCGCGACGCGGGATGGACCGTCCGCGTCCTCGGACGGCCCTGAGCCGCGGTTTCGTCGCCCGGCCCGTGACGCCTCCGCAATCGGCGCACGCGGCGGGGCCACGCCGGAGCCTCCAACAGCGTCCTGGCGATCATGGAAGCGATGGCACACTGATGGGCCCAACTTGCCCATTGCGCCCGGGAGATCACCTTATGAATGCCACCCCCACCGCCGACGCCCAAGGAGCCGAAACAGCCGGGGAACGTACGGGCGGCTGCCTGTGTGGCCGCATCCGTTTCACCACCCGAGGGCCGGCCGTCTTCCCGCACACCTGTGTCTGCCGCCACTGTCAAAAGCTCGGCGGCACACCAGTGATGTGGTGGGTGGGATTCGAGACGGTCACCTGGACCGGTGAGGGCGGCGAGCCGACCTGGTACGAGACCTTCGAGGGCGAGGCGAAGCGCGGCTTCTGCCCGACCTGCGGCAGCCGCCTCGCGGCGATCGACAGCGACATCCCAGAGATCGGCATCAACGTCACCGCCCTCGACGACACCAGCGGCCCAGACCTCGTGCCGATCCACGCGTCCTTCCGCGACAACGCCGTGCACTGGCTGCCCCCGGTGCCGGTGCCGGAGACCGAGCACAGCACGGCCGGTTGACCACCCGTCCTGTAGGGTCTCGCGGCTGACGTCGTAATCTCACGGGCCGTGTCGTACCGATGTCGTATACGACATCACCGTGAGACCAGCGCGTGGGTGCTGCTGCTCAGCGCCTCGTCTCGTACCTGGTCAGGATCACGCCGCAGGGAAACGTCCGCGCCTCCACCAGGTTCAGGTTCACCCAGTTGTCCAGCGCGGTGAAGAACGGCGTGCCGCTACCCACCAGGACCGGCGTGGTGGCCAGCACGTACTCGTCAATCAGCCCGGCCCGCATGGCCGCCCCGGCGAGCGTCGCGCCGCCGATGTCCATCGGGCCGCCGTCCTCGGCCTTGAGCCGGGTGATCTCGGCGACCGCGTCGCCTGTGACCAGGCGGGTGTTCCAGTCGACCTTGTCGATCGTCGAGGAGAACACCACCTTCGGCATGTCCCGCCAGCGGCGCGCGAACTCGATCTCCGCCGGCGTGGCGCCCGGCTGCTGGTCGCCGGTCGGCCAGTGGGAGCTCATCGTCTGCCACAGCTTGCGCCCGTACAGCGACAGGTCGGTCGCCCGCAACTGGTCGGACCAGAACTGGAACAGCTCGTCGCTCGGCACGCCCCAGCCGATGTCGTCGCCGGGCGCGGCGATGTAGCCGTCCAGGGTCAGGTTCATGCCGTAGATCAGTTTCCGCATGACGCCAGCCTTCCGTAAGTCGGTCTCACGCGTACAGACCGGCGCGGCGCGGGAAAGTCATCGGTGCGCGATCTGAGCTCACATGTTGTCCTCGTGCTCGGTGGCTCAGGCGCAGACTCATCGTTCCGCCGAGGAAATGGCATCGAGCTGAGACTGATCTCAGGTGACATCGCGGTGAGACAACAGAGAACCAGCAGTTCACAGAAGATCGACATGTCATCGGCGGCGAGACCTTACACCACCGGTCGACGACTTCACCAACGCCCTCAATGGCCCCGGCAGGCATCCCGCTCTCGCCCGCGAGTAGGGCGCCAACTCCCGGACTGGGACCCGGAGCGGGACATGCTCAGCCAGGACGACGGAGAACGCTGCGAGCGCCGTGCGACAGTCCAAGACAGTCCAGGGGATGCTCAACCGGAACGACTCCAGAAAGGCGCTGGGCTACTTCCTAGACGAATTCTGGCCATCGACGCCTACCGAGACGAAAGCGTGGAGAGCACATCCCAGGACTTTGAGAATTCCGGGCGGCTACGAATAATCTGGCTGAGTGGAGCACCGGGCCATCAGTGATGAATTGAGAGCCGCCCGCCACATGTTCCTCTGCATCGGGAACGTGCTCGGCGATGGGAACGCGAACAGGTTCATCAATTTCATCGAAGCGGCCTACATCATGCCGGTGAACAAGGCAGAGTCGACCTGACAGGAACTGCTCGTCCGGACCGTTGGGTGGTCGTCCCGCCCCTCCCGTAGCCACCACCACGCGCCAGCATGCCGAGGAGGCAAAGAACGTGAACACAAGGACTTGACAGGGAACTGTGCTCGTGCCGCCACGAGAAGCGCATCTCCGGCGGCCCCGCCGTTCTGTGGGTTGGATTCCCGAAGAACACAACTGGTCTGGACCGGGGCTGGCGGCGCCCCCACCTGGTACGCGGCCTTCCCCACGCTCCACCGCGGCTTCTGTCCCCGCTGCGTTATGCAAGCGGAACGCGTGTCCAGAGATGCTGTGTCTCATGGATGATCCGGTGCGGATGAGTGGAACAGCACTCGGTGTAGCGCCGAGGGTCCGGCGACCGCAGGTCGTCGGGCCTTAAGAGTTGGTGGGAGTTGGGAAGGTTCACGGCCTCCGAAGCGGCCGGACCGGGCCATTCGTTCAACGCGCGGCCAGCTAACCTCGCCGTTTCGGTTGGGCTGAGGGGCGGCTGCGTTGATCATCAACTGTTAGGTGGTCGAGGCGCTTCTGGTGCCTGGGCATGGTGGAGTCCCGGCGCAATGGTCGGGTTCTCCGGGTCCTTCGGATCGTGGGTGGGCGGGGGGCCGCAGGTCAGTCAACCGGTCGGGGCAGTGCGGCAATGCGGTGGAATGCCGTGGCCAGTTCGTGTCTCCAGGGCCAGGTCGCCGAGATCCGCAGGCGGAGGCGGCGTCCACCGCAGGTGAGGCGGGCGGCAACGTGTAGCAGCCGGTAGCGAAGTTTCTTGGGTTCGGCGGTGGCGAGTTCGCCGTCCAGCAGGAGGACGCGGGTCCAGGCGAGGAGATCGATCGGCGTGAGGCTGATTCAAGCCAGGTGGCGTTGACGTCGAAATGGCGGGAGGGGAAGCGGCCGAAGCCAGTGTTCGCTCCGTCTCGCAGTGTGAGCTGTACTGAGTTTCGTAGAGTCCGGTGATCTTGGCTCAGGCGGACTGCGGGACTTGTTCCAGGCTCTGCCAGAAGTCCCGTTCGTACTCGG